>JBFMHI010000170.1 GCA_040753085.1 bacterium
ATGTAAAACAGTATCAAACTATTGCCCTCCTGGGAGATACGGGAATTTCTACCGGACCTCACGTTCACTTTGAAATTTGCAAAAATGGCCAGACGGTTGATCCTTCTCGCTATGTGGGTCGATAAATAGGAGACAGTAGTCAAGGAGGGAGTAACTTCTTTTTCTGATGGCCAAATCCCCCGAGGGGGAAGAAAGGAAAACCCCCGCCGTAAGTGGCGAGGGTTTTTTTTGCTATTCGCGGTTGACCTTACTGTTTACGGTCAGGAGTTTATCCACCAGTTCCTCCGGATGAGAGGAATAAACGATCTGTGATCTGGTCTGTTTTTTTATTACCTCCGCCATCTCTCTAAGCTTAGCCGTTATCCCACCTGTTCCTTCCAAAACCCCGATCAGCTTGCCTTCATCGTAAGCCATAGAAAACTCTCCCAGTGTTCCGGATCGGCCACCGACAATGATAACAATATCACAAGAACGGATGCAAATTACCTCCCGTCCCATAAGCCCGCTTCCCGTGTAAATCAACACATCTAAGTGGTCATACGGGGATTTATAGGCATCAATGTGTTCGGTAAGATTATGCGCCGGAGAGACGCCGATGGTCATCCCCCCGGCGGCTTTAGCTCCTTTGGTCGCTTCGTAGGGCAGCCCGGGACAGCCGCCGGTAAGAAGAATACAATCTTTTTTAGCAATCTCCTGGCCTAGACGGTAGGCAAGCCGACAAGCCTTCTCATCAAGCTTGCCGCTCGCTGAGCCCATTACGCCAATCTTTACTTTCATTTTTGAGCCTCTTTTGCCTTAGCCTCTTTAGCTTTTTCTACTACCTGATCCGTCTTAGCAATAGCATGATCAATAACTGAACGAAGGGCAAGTAGAATTTCACGCTTGGAATTGCCCAGATGTTCCACCATTTCCGGGGGGAGATAGTTAAGAATAGTATCTACAATCTTGTCCCGAATATCTTCACATTTGCACCTAATTTTCTCTTGAGCCTCACTTTTAGCCGGCATTTTGCTTCACCTCCTTTCCTAATCAAAAATCTAAAGGACAAATCTCTTAATTCTATCTTTCAAACCAGGACCTAAATGCCTATGAACTTCTATTGCTGCCCCAATTATTTGCTCTGTAAGTGCTTTTTCTAAAATCGTTCTCCGTGTCTCTGTGTCTCTGTGGTGAACGATTACTACTTTTCCACGATCGTCTCTTTTATCTTTATCCCAAAGTGACGGCCGGCCTCTTCCGTATAAGTCAAGACCTCATCTCCTTCTTTCAACTCCACAATAGAGACGGCCTTTCCTTCTGGGCTGGTCAATCTTATGGTCTCGGCATTCTGAAGGATAAGGGAGACAGTCTTTCCCTGGGTCTCGGCTTCAACCAACATCAAAGGCCGCCTTTCCACCTTGGCCCTGCCACAGATAGCCGGTTCCGCCGACCCTTGGTAGTTTACAATCAATACCTCATCGCCTGACTTCAGTTCGGAAAGATACCTTGTCTTTCCCTCGGGCGTTAAGGTGTAGGCATGGACCCCACCGGCATTTACCCTGAATGGCCTTGGCTCAACATAAGGATTGGAAATCGATTCAGAGTGGACCAGAAACATCGCTGAACTGCTGTTACCCACCAGAATCCCTTCCCCTTCCGTCATATGGGTGCAAGTATCAATACAGACCCGATCGCCCATTCCCAGTGGTTTTATCTTGCTTATCCTGGCTTTGGATAGGCTGATCTGGTGGGAACTTTGGACTATCTTCATGCATTCCTTTATCTCATTAGGGTCTGAGGTGGAAAGGAGTATACCATCAACGCCTTTCTCCAATATCTGAAGGGCGGTCCTGGCCTCATCTGCCTCTTTAACCTCTACGATTAGCCCCTCTGTCTGGGCGATGAGATTCTCCAGGGGAATTATGGTCCAGTCCTTCATTCTGAGGATAAGGGTCTTAGATTTTGACAGTCTCAGGGCCTCTTCTTCATCCTCCTTGCTATTTATCTCAAACTCAATGACCTCTTCCCCTAACTTTATATCTCCATCACCGGCAATAGTCTTTATAATTCCCAACCCTTTTACTTTCTCGGTATAACCATCCGGGACCATAACCGCCTCTGCCCCACTTTCAAGGGCACAGGTGACTATCTCTTTTTTCCAAGGGACAACCTTTACCCATACCTTCTTGAGTTTCGAGTTCATGGCCTTTCCTCCTCAACTTCCGTCTTCTGATCTCCTCGTAGTTACTCAAAACCTAACCGTTCAGCCACAAAGCCATTAAGCCATGAAGAGAATGACAGAATAGCACACGGATGACACAGATTTTGGCGGATTCTCACGGATTTTTTCTAATAAATTTTTATCCGTGTCAATCCGTCTCATCCGTGTAATCCGTGTGCTATTATTGGTAATCTTTGTGTCTTTGTGCCTTAAGGGCTGAATAGTTACAAAAATTTCCCCTCAACTTTCATGTAGTTACTCAAAACTAAGTTACTTATCGCCGAGGACCACTGACAGCTAACTAAAGCAGCTTCTTTGCCTCCTCAATGCTGCTTCCCTTGTGAACCATACTACTTATGGCCCGGACTATCCTATCCGGATGCTTATGTTGAAAGGCGTTTCTTCCCATAGAGACCCCGGCTGCTCCGGCTTCTAATGCCCCTTTGACCATTTCCAAAAGGTCTTGATCGCTCTCCATCTTCTCGCCCCCAGCGATAACCACCGGGACAGGTGTTCCCTCAACCACCTCCCGGAAGGTCTCTGGTGAGCCGGTGTAATTGACCTTGACCATATCTGCTCCAAGTTCAGCCCCCACCCGAGCGGCATGTTTAACGTAACGAACATCAAATTGATTCTCGATTTTCGGCCCTCGGGTATACATCATAACAATGAGAGGTATTCCCCATTCAGAGCACTCTTTGGAAACTTCTCCTAAATCACGAAGCATCTGGCCTTCGGTGTTGGCCCCAAGATTTACATGCATGGATACGGCATCTGCCCCAAGTTGGATGGCCTCTTTGACCGTACAGACACAAACCTTGGCATCCGGATCAAGTCCTAAGGAAGTGCTGGCCGACAGATGCACAATAAGTCCAATATCCTTTCCGCTTTCCCGGTGTCCTGAAGCCACTATCCCCTTATGTAAAATGATGGCATTAGCCCCTCCCTCCACGATTAAATTGACAATCTTCCGCATGTCAGTAAGGCCCTTTATAGGCCCCAGCGTGGTTCCATGATCCATAGGGATAATAACGCTCTTGCCTGACTCCCGATTCATTATCCGTTCCATCCTGACTTTTTTCCCAATCATTTATTCACGCCTCCTTTTTCTCTCCGTATTGTCAAAAATTTGTAACCGTTCAGGGGGATAGTACTGGATCAATTTTTTCAGACTTTCAGGGGTTGAAACCGCTAAAACGCTTATGATTCTGGATGTTATCCTCTCTGTAACACCCTGATAAATCAGGGTGCTAAACTCAATAAACATGAGAATAGCACCCCGATTTATCGGGGTGAATGGGGAAATACTAATAAACCAAAGCAACCGCTTTAGCGGTTTAGTGGCTGAACGCTTACCAATATTTCTTTTATTCTCTTGCAAAATGCCTTTGATTTTAAGGCAGCGACCTCTACTTCATCCTTTGTAAGCCAACCTTCATAGAAATTTGTATGCAGGGCAGAAGCAAGAATAAATGCCTCCTTTAAGGCAATTTCATTTTCTTCAGAAGAGAGTTTAGAGGCCGCCTCAAATAGCCAGGCATGACCATTGTGACGGATGCCCTTACTTGTTGCCCATGCCTTTAACATTTGGGTTGCAGACCCCCAGTATTTCTCTCCTGCCTGTCGCAAATCACCCCCTTCAAACTCCTTCTCGCCTTGCTGTAGGTGTCTCTCTGCCTGCTCTATGTAGCGGTGTACATTATTGTTATTCCCTTTCCTCATCTTCTTCCTCCTTATACGCCCCTCTCTCTGTTAACTGATGAATAAGACTATAATGCCAATTTGACATTACCTTTCTCTTCTTGATTACGGATTTGCAGCAATGCCTCCAGTTCAGTAAGCACCCGAAGGTCTTTTGGTCGAGCTAATGACTTCTTTGCCTTTATTAGCCCTTCAAGAGTAAGCACATAGCATTTAATACCATAAGGCTCCAATATCTCAGAGTACTTGAGTAGATTATCATAATATCCTAAGCCCTGGACTTCACCAAGTAAATCTATATCTCCAACATCGGTCGAAAGGGTGAAGTTTAAGCCATTTTCAAGGGTTTTGGCATCGAAGGTAAATGGTAAATCCTTGGGAGCGCCTCTTAAGGTCGGATGGAAGTTGGATAATGCCTTAGCCAGGTTTTCCAGATTATCTTTATCCCGCGCATAACATATATCCAGGTCAAATGTCAAGTTTACCGACCCTTGAGCAATAGCGGCCAGGCCACCTATCACGATGTATCTTACACTGTGATCTTCTAAAATGCCGAGAATTTTCTTAATGTCTAACATCTGGGCGCTCTTTTTTCTGTTTGGCCCTTCTTAATTCCTCTGCAAAATTTAACCATTGTATAAAATTTTCTAGCCGTTCAGTTGGTGTTCGCCGGAGGTTTTCATATAAAAGGGTAAGGTCTATGCCTTCTTTCTTTGCCTTCTCAATCGCATCCATAGTCTTATCCTCAAAAACTGATGAACTCAAAACTCGGAACCCGAAACTTTTTTATTATATTACCCCGCCACCTTTGCCTTATCCGCGAGAATTATAGACACACCGCGAAAATAGACACCACCGATTACACAGATTGTATGTATTTGTGTAATCGGTGGTGTCTATTGGTGGCGGCTTTGCGGCGCTATGGTATCCAGTAATCCGATCTAACCTTGTTTCGGAGGATGGTCTCGGCGTCAAGTCCCCTGATTCGAGCCAGATTAACCAGATGGAAGAGGAGGCTCCCCAACTCCTTTTCAGCTTCATCTTTCCCCAGGGAATTTTCCTTGAAGGCCTTCCAGCCTGCCTCCACCTGACAAACCGCCTCTTCAGGGTCATTGCTAATTGAGTCAAACCGCCCCAGCTTGTCCTGGACTCGTCTGGCCAGTAGAAGCGACGGAAGATGCTTGGGGATGCCGGCCAGGGGAGATTGCTCCGAGGAGGACTTACCTTTTTTCTCGGACAGCTTTATTCGCTCCCAGTTAGCCAAGATCTCGTTGACATCCTTGACCTTAAGTCCGGCAAAGACATGGGGATGGCGGCGGATAAGCTTCTCACATGCCTCCTCCAGGACTTCTGTTATAGTAAAATCTCCGGACTCAGCCGCCATCTGGGCTTGAAAGATCACCTGAAGAAGAAGGTCGCCCAGTTCTTCCTTAAGTTTCTCCTGATCATTTTCCTCAATGGTTTCAATCACCTCATAAGCTTCCTCAATCAAATAAGGAGCGGCTGAGGCAGGCGTCTGCTGCTTATCCCAGAGACATCCCTCATCGCTCCTGAGTTTAGCCACCATATTAACCATGCGGGTAAAAGAGTTTTCCATCGTTGCCTTTTAAACGGTCCCAGTTTACTGCTATACTACCTTATACAGGGATAATGCCTTTTTCTTTTAAAATTGCCACAAATTCATCATAGTCCAAAGGACATTGTAACCGTTCAGCACATGATGCTGGATGCTCGATGCTCGATGCTCGATGCTCGATCCTCGATCCTCAATGCTCGATCCTCGATCCTCGATGCTGGTAAAGGATCCAGTATCCAGCATCGAGCATCGAGTTTGTGCCTTAGTGGCTGAACGCTTACAGATATTCAATTCCTTCATACTTAAAATAGACATTTTTATGCTCTGTATGTTCTATATGAAGCCTCAACTTCGAAAACACACTGCGTATTTCTCTTTTATTGGCATCGTTTCAAATCGCTACTTGAGAAGGGAGAGATCGGTTTACACTTTTTGTTCTCCAACCGGAACACAAAAAAGTCCCAAACTGGCTTTCAGAGCGGGAAAAGGCTGTTTATGTTTGCTGCA
>JBFMHI010000171.1 GCA_040753085.1 bacterium
CCTTCGTGCTCTTCGTGGTTTATCCTTGATTTTCATCAAGGCAGGCTCTTGTTTACCCCATCCTTTTACCCAATTTGTGGGTAAGGATAAGCATCAAGGGAGGGGAAGCTCTTATGCCGACGCTGTCGGTACAAAAGGAGATGAAACTTAACCCATAGCACTATAATCTGTAATGAGCTTACTTTTTTAACTTGATTGTAGATACCCCTACAGTAAACATCTCAACTTATTTATGTCGTTCACTATAAATGGTGGAGGCGGTGGGAGTCGAACCCACGTCCGAAGATGTCTTGATAGCGACCTCTACGTATGTAGCCCGGGTTTTCATCTCATATCCCTGATCTCCCCCGTGGCTAGATACCAGGGATACCAGCTTATTTAGTTTCGCTGATTCCCCCTAAGCCAAGGAAACCAGCTATCCTGGCTAAGGTGACACCCTAACTCAATCCACCAGGCAAAATCGAGCCGGATGTGGCCGCTAAATTAAGCAGCCAGAGCCAATTCACTGTTGGCGTTTATTTGTTTACCGCCGGTTTTACGAGTGACAAGCGGAATCCTCGATACGCAGCCACTACCCTGATTCATCCCCGTCGAAACCGTTTCGCCCCCTCTATTTTTTATATATCACCGAGATACTTGCTTTATAGAGGTCATACCGTATTTTCCCTCTATCGTATCTTTCATCTGACCTTTCGATTTCTTCTGGCCACTAATAGGGATAATAGGTCAACGAGACTTTTCTATCCTTGAAAGCACCTCAAGATGCCTTTCCTCTCCCTTTCTGTCCATTCTTTCAAGGACACTTGCCAGAAATTCCCTCATATTTCTGTTTTCTTGAGCCATAAACTCCCGCATATCTTTATTTTCGTAAGCAATAAACTCCCGCATATCTTTATTTTCGTAAGCAATAAACTCCTTCATATTCTTATTCTCTTCCGCCATGAACCCTCTCGTTACCTTACCGTTCTGTTTTGCATATATGGCAAAAAAGACCCCCAGGATGGAGGCTAAGGTGCCCCCTCCGGTAACCACCAATCCCAAAATTTCTAAGTAACTCATTATCTCTCCTTATTGTCAATGAGGCTTTTCTATCCTTGAAAGCACCTCAAGATGCCTTTCCTCTCCCTTTCTGTCCATCCTTTCAAGGACAGTTGCTAAGAATTCCCTCATATTTTTGTTTTCTTCTGCCGTGGTTTTAGCAAGGAATTCCCTCATATTTTTGTTTTCTTCTGCCGTGGTTTTAGCAAGGAATTCTCTCATATTTTTGTTTTCTTCTGCCGTGATTTTAGCAGTGAATTCTTTCATATCTTTATTTTCTTCTGCCGTGATTTTAGCAAGGAATTCTCTCATATTTTTGTTTTCTTCTGCCGTGGTTTTAGCAAGGAATTCTCTCATATTTTTGTTTTCTTCTGCCGTGGTTTTAGCAAGGAATTCTCTCATATTTTTGTTTTCTTCTGCCGTGGTTTTAGCAACGAACTCTTTCATATCTTTATTTTCTCCTGCCGTGATTTTAGCAAGGAATTCTCTCATATTTTTATTTTCTTCTGCCGTAATTTTAGCAATGAATTCTTTCATATCTTTATTTTCTTCTACCGTGCTTTTAGCAAGGAATTCTCTCATATTTTTATTTTCTTCTGCCGTGATTTTAGCAGTGAATTCTTTCATATCTTTATTTTCTTCTGCCGTGATTTTAGCAAGGAATTCTCTCATATTTTTGTTTTCTTCTGCCATAGTTTTAGCCATGAACTCTCTCGTTACCTTACCATTCTGTTTTGCATATATGGCAAAAAAGACCCCCAGGATAGAGGCTAATGTGCCCCCTCCGGTAACCACCAGTCCCAAAATCTCTAAGTAACTCATTATTTCTCCTTATCTTTAGCAACTACTGATAAAAATTTGATTTCTGAATGTTTTGACAAAATAGTCAGGGGAGACATCCCCCTGAAACCCCTTTGCACATTCTGAAGATATTTTAGTAGAAATTTTATCCTCACTATACTTTTTCACTTTTTGTCATTCCTGCGCAAGCAAGAATCCAGAAGCCTTGATATTACTGGATTCCCGCTTTGGCGGGAATGACAAGAGGTTATTGTAAGGTATTTATATTTCAAGTAGTTACAAAAAAGTGCAAAAGTATAGTATCCTAAGTCACAAAAATTTAAGCTTCATCCCCTTTTTCCTTTATAATGACACGGGTAACCGCAAATCAACCTCACCCACCTTGGGCAACTGAAGAGAGATATGAGAGAAATCAGTATCTGCCAGGGCCTTGCTAACAAAAAGCACTTCGATTCCCCGCAAGTTCCCCTCTTTATCTAAATCTACTATCACTCGATTAGAGACCCGCACTGTTTTAGCTACTTCTTTTTCATTTAGATAGATATAGATCGCATCGGCTTTTTCGTCATAAGTAAGCTTCATTTTTTCCTCCTAACTGCTCATTACGGTCAAGATTTTGGGTCTCTTGGGTAACGATCTATCCAATCAAGTTTGTCGTAAAGAGCCAAAATGCATTACGGTCAAGATTTGGGTCTCTTGGGTAACGATAAGTACGCCACTTCTATTTTTCTTTTACCAAATTTCTTCGTAGAAATTATTTCACCATCTTTTCCCTCATGCCAATCATCAGGGGAAAGGACTGTCAGTCTAATTGTTCTTCTGATACCCTTCTTTCTTCCATTCTTTCTTCAGCATGTTTAGTATAATCAAATTTAGATTTGACGGACATCTTTCCTTATCTCCAGAATCTACTTTAATTATATCAAGAAATATCATTAAAGTCAAGGAGAATAAGCTCGAAACTTGAATTATTGACAAATTACCGAAGTTATGATATTATTCTGAATCAGTTAGTCGATAAGAGATGATTGGTGCTCAGGATCGGGGGCTAAAGTCCTAAATTTGAAATGAGGAGGATATGTAATAAATGAGATTCGATCGATTTACCTTAAAGGCCCAGGAGGCTGTAGCTGAGGCCCAGCAAAAGGCAGAAGGCCTGGCGCATCAGCAGGTGGATACTATTCATTTACTTTCGGCCTTGCTTTCACAAAAAGAGGGGATCGTCATACCTATTCTTCAGAAACTTGGGGTTAATCCTGGGGCTGTCCAGAGAGAAGCGGAAGCGGAATTGGCCAGGGTCCCTAAGGTTTATGGGGGGGCGGCCGGTCAGCTCTATCTGGCCCCTAACCTGGCCAAATCTTTCCAGACCGCCCAGGAAGAAGCCAATCGACTCAAAGACGAGTATGTAAGCACGGAGCATCTCTTAATTGTCCTCTCAGAAGATAAAGAAGGGGCCGCCGGAAGGGTCATGCGGGAATTTGGGGTGAATAAAGATAATATTCTAAAGGCATTAGTAGATATTCGCGGCACCCAGCGGGTGACTGATCAGACCCCTGAGGACAAATACCAGGCCCTTAAACGATTTGCCCGTGATTTGACCGAGCTGGCCAGAGCCGGCAAGCTTGATCCGGTTATTGGCCGGGACGAGGAGATAAGGAGGGTCATCCAGGTCCTCTCCCGAAGGACGAAAAATAATCCTGTCCTTATTGGCGAGCCTGGCGTGGGTAAGACGGCCATTAGTGAGGGGTTGGCCAGGCGGATTGCCTCCGGGGATGTGCCGGATGGATTAAAAGAAAAACGCGTCCTGGCCATGGACATTGGGGCCTTGGTAGCCGGGGCTAAATATCGGGGCGAGTTTGAGGATAGGCTTAAGGCGGTCCTAGCTGAGATAGAACAGGCCGCCGGTCGGGTGGTCCTTTTTATTGACGAACTTCATACCTTGGTGGGAGCCGGGGCAGCCGAAGGGGCGGTGGATGCCTCCAATATGTTAAAACCGGCTCTGGCCCGGGGAGAGCTTCGCTGTATTGGCGCCACCACCCTGGATGAATACCGGAAATATATTGAAAAGGATGCGGCTCTGGAAAGGAGGTTCCAGCCGATCTTCCTGGCCGAGCCTTCGGTAGAAGATACCATCTCTATCCTGAGGGGACTTAAAGAACGCTACGAAGTTCACCACGGGGTTAAGATCAAGGATGCCGCTCTGGTTAGCGCGGCCGTGCTTTCTCACCGGTATATCTCTGATCGGTTTTTACCAGATAAGGCCATCGACCTGATCGATGAGGCGGCCTCTCGTTTACGCATCGAGATAGATTCCCGACCGGAAGAGATAGACGAAATCCACCGTAAGATTATGCAGCGTCAAATTGAGCGAGAAGCCCTGAAGAAAGAGAAAGATGAGGCCTCCAAGGAAAGATTGGCCAGGATCGAACAGGAACTGGCCGACCTTAATGAAGCTAAGGCGGCTTTAAGCTCCCATTGGCAGAACGAACGTGAAATTATCAGCCAGATGCGGCGGATAAAGGAGCAAATAGACGAGGCTAAACGGGAGGAAGAATTAGCTGAGCAGGCTGGCAATCTGGGACGGGTAGCTGAACTTAGATACGGCGTTATTATCGGACTGGAAAAGGAACTGGCCAGCCAGAGTAAAAGGCTTCAGGAGCTTCAGGGAGTAAAACGGATGCTGAAGGAAGAGGTAGACGAGGAGGACATTGCGGAAGTTGTCTCCAAATGGACCGGCGTCCCGGTAAGCCGATTATGCGAAGGGGAAAGAGAAAAGCTCCTTCGGATGGAAGAGCGATTGCGGCACCGAGTGGTGGGACAGGATGAAGCCATCTCCGCTATCTCCAATGCCGTCAGACGGTCCCGTTCAGGGCTGTCAGACCCAAACCGGCCGATAGGCTCCTTTATTTTTATGGGGCCGACCGGGGTGGGCAAGACAGAGCTTTCCAAGGCCCTGGCCGCCTTTCTCTTTGATGATGAAGCGGCGATGGTCAGGATAGATATGTCGGAGTTTATGGAGAGACACTCGGTGGCCAGGCTTATTGGCGCCCCTCCCGGATATGTGGGTTACGAGGAAGGGGGCTATCTGACCGAAAAGATTCGCCGCCGGCCTTATTCCGTCATCCTCTTCGATGAGATCGAGAAGGCCCATCCCGAGGTATTTAATCTCCTCCTTCAGATACTTGATGACGGCCGTTTGACCGATGGTCATGGCCGAACCGTAGATTTCAAAAACACGGTGGTTATTATGACCTCTAATATCGGCAGTCATTTTATTCAGGAGATGGCCGCCCAAGATCCGGAGGGGATGAGAAAAAGGGTCTTTGAGGCCCTGCGGGCCCAGTTTCGGCCAGAATTTTTAAACAGGATCGATGAGATGATTATCTTTAATTCCCTGGATCAAGCCCGGATCAAAGAGATCGTTGAGATACAGTGGCTTGATCTTAAACGGAGACTTTCAGAGCGAAAGATAGAGCTTACCCTGACTGAGGAGGCTAAGGCCTTTCTGGCCGAAAAGGGATATGACCCTGCCTTTGGGGCCAGACCCTTGAGACGAACCATTCAGAAATTGATTCAGGATCCGTTGGCTCTGAGGATATTAGGCGGAGAATTTAAGGAGGGGGATCAGGTTAAGGTGGATGCAAGGGGCGGGGAGATTATTTTTTGTAAGGTGTAGCTCTAAAGGGAACCTCCCAAGGTTCTGTCTTATCATTATAATAGTGAATTGGTAAATCTCATCTCTAATCTTTACTACAAGGTAAACAGTTATAAACAAGGTTGGATAGGGAAAGGTTGGTGGCTACAAATTAATCTTCAATTATCAAGGTATAAATTAACACTCACAGCTAAAGATAAGCTGATAGGAAGCTGATAGCTGATAGGAATTGCTGATAGGAATTGGCTGATAGGCTGATAGGAATTTTGATTTCAGGGTAATCCGGAAGAAGTGTCATAGAAGTGCCCCCCAGATGTTTCTTAGTGCTTTGAGGCTTGTGATCTTGGATTATAGTATATAAAAATGAGTAAGTCAAGCGAAAAGTTGAGGAAAAGAGGAAAATTTTTAGGGGATGAGGAAAAGAGGAAAATTTTTAGGGGATCGGACCATCAAAGCGGTTGGGCCGCTAAAATTGGCCTAAATTCTA
>JBFMHI010000172.1 GCA_040753085.1 bacterium
CCCTAACCCCTCCCATCAAGGGAGGGGAAGCTCTTATGCCGACGCTGTCAGGACAAAAGGAGATGAAACTTAACCCATAGCACTATAATCTGTAATGAGCTTACTTTTTTAACTTGATTTTGAGTAGTTACTAAGGAAGGATCAAAATGAAGGAAGACCTGGAAAGACTTAGGGCCGAAGCTAACCACAGAATAGAAGAAGCCGATAACCTTTCGGAGCTTGACCAAATCAGGATAGACTACCTGGGTAGAAAGGGTCATTTGACCATCCTCTTTAAAAGGCTGGGTCAGTTGCCCCCTGAGGATCGTCCCCTTATGGGACAATGGCTCAATCAGGTGAAGGAAGAACTCGGCCGGGAGTTGACCCGGAAAAAAGAAGAGATCACTAATTTACTTCAGGAACAGGCGTTGGAACAGGAAAAAATTGACATCACCCTTCCAGCGACCAGACTTTCGTTAGGCAAGAGGCATCCGATTACTATGACCATCAATGATATCGTTCACATCTTTTCCAGATTCGGCTTCCAGATTGCGGAGGGGCCGGAAGTAGAGTTGGAATATTACAATTTTGATGCCTTAAATATTCCCAAATATCATCCGGCCAGGGATATGCATGATACCTTCTATATTCGTCCGGGGATACTGCTTCGGACGCATACTTCACCTATTCAAATTCGAGTAATGGAGCTGGGGGCGCCTCCTTTTCGGATTATAGCTCCTGGCAGGGCTTACCGGAGGGATGCTTCCGATGCCTCCCATTCCCCGGTATTTCACCAAATTGAAGGTTTCCTGGTGGATGAAGAGACAAGCTTTTCCGATTTAAAAGGGATCTTAAACGCCTTTGTGAAAGAATTCTTTGGCAAGCAGAGCGTCTTAAGATTCAGACCGAGCTTTTTCCCCTTCACCGAACCCAGCGCTGAGATAGACATTAGTTGTGTGATCTGCAGTGGAAGGGGGTGTAGTGTCTGTTCTCAAACCGGCTGGTTGGAAATACTGGGGGCGGGGATGATCGATCCGGAGGTCTTCCGAATGGTCAAGATCGATTCAGAACGTTATCTCGGTTTTGCCTTTGGGATGGGGATAGAACGGATCGCTATGCTGAAATATGGGATTAATGACATCCGACTTTTTTATGAGAATGATTTAAGATTCCTGGAGCAATTTTAAGATGTTGGGTGATGTGATCTTATGCTAACACTTGTTCCCTGGGGGCCTTTGGCCGGATTATCAGTGACGGCGATGATCATCGTTTCGGCAATTCACGAACTCGGGAGGAGCAGAAGTAGGGTGGGCATTGCCCATCAACAAAGGCGCTTGCAGAAATCGGTGGAAAGTGCCCACCTTACCACATTGCCCAAACGATGATCAAGGCCATCAGTGACGGTTTGAAGGCTTAACGGACCGTAAAAATCAATGAAAATTTCTTATAATTGGCTAAAAGATTATATTGATATGGAGCTATCGCCTTCCGAATTAGCTGAATCCCTGACTATGCTTGGTTTAGAGGTGAGCGGACTCAAGGAGGAAGGAGAGGATACGGTCCTCGAGATTGAAGTGACGGTTAATCGGGGGGACTGTCTTTCTATGATTGGGATAGCCAGGGAAGTGGCGGCGGCCACCGGCAAAAAGCTCCAGCTCCCCACCCTCTTTTTGCCTTCGGCCAGAGAGGATTTGACCTCCTTGATCAAGATCGACCTCAGGGAGCCTACCCTCTGTCGCCGCTATACGGCCAGGCTAATAAAAGGAATTAAGGTTGGGCCTTCTCCGGTCTGGATGCAGGAAAAATTACGCTTGGCCGGCCTTCGTCCCATTAACAATATCGTGGATGTAACTAATTTTGTTTTAATGGAATTCGGACAGCCACTCCATGCCTTTGACTATGATAAGCTGGAGGAAGGTAAGATTATTATCAGACGGGCTATGCCAGGAGAGGCAATGATGACCTTAGATGAGGCTACTCGGCAATTGACGCCTGATATGCTGGTAATTGCTGACGGCAAGGGGCCGGTGGCTCTGGCCGGTATAATGGGGGGGATCGGCTCAGAAGTGACCGAATCTACTTCTACTGTTCTCCTTGAAAGCGCCTTCTTTGAGCCAACCACTATTAGATCAACTTCTCGCTTTGAAGACCTCTCTTCTGAATCTTCTTATCGCTTTGAGCGGAAGGTAGATCCGGTGGGAGTGATTGATGCCTCTAATCGGGCAGTTGATCTTATCTGTCGGATATGTCCGGGAGCGGCTATATCTGAGTTGATAGATGAATATCCCAATCCCTTGCCTGAAGTGGTTATTGAGCTAAGATCTTCTCGGGTGAACAGAGTGCTGGGAACAAGTCTGGGAGAAATGGAGATCAGATTCATCCTTACCAGACTTGGTTTCAAGGTGCTCGAATATACACCTGGACGGACGATGAAGATTAAAGCGCCAAGTTTTAGAGGCGACATTTATCGAGAAATAGACCTGATCGAGGAAATAGGTCGAAACTACGGCTATGATCGGATCCCCGTATCTCTGCCGGGAGGATTGGCGGCGGCTATTTCCAAATCAGATCAGGAATATCGGATAACTGACTTAGCCAGAGCGATCCTTACCGCGGCCGGGCTTTATGAAGTCAATACTTTTTCTTTGAGTCACCCCGATAACCTGGCGAAGATTAAAATGTCCGATACTCACACCCTTAAGCTTTCAAATCCCCTCTCAGAAGAACAAACAGAGCTTAGAACCACCCTCCTACCCCATCATCTGGAGGTCATTTCTCAGAACATAAGACATTATAATTTTAATATTAAAATCTTTGAGTTTAACCGGGTATTCATCCCTAAAGACGATAATTCGCTGCCTGAAGAGAAAAGGGTGCTGGCCGGGGCATTGGTAGGTGAAGAGAAAGAAGCTGATTGGAAGAGAAAGCCGGCTAAAGTTGATTTCTTTTTCCTGGCCGGTATATTGGATAAGCTTCTGAAAGAGATGGGCATAGAAGGATGGAGGCTTATCAGAAGTGATCAGCCATATCTTCATCCCGGTCAAAGGGCCGAGATAAGACTTCAAGATACAAGTTTGGGATATTTAGGCCAGCTCCATCCAGGTATAATCAGGGGTATGAAACTGCCGAAAGAGATTTATATCTTTGAATTGGACTGGGAGACTATTCTTGGTTTGATCGATTTGGAGAGAAAATATCGTCCTTTGCCTCGATATCCGGCTATTCATCGAGACCTGGCGGTAATCACGCCGGTTAAAATGGAGGCGGGGCAGGTGTTAAATATTATTAAAGAGACAGGGGGTAAAGAAATCGAACGGATTAACCTGTTTGATGTGTATCAAGGAGAACAACTGCCACCGGGATATCAATCCCTGGCTTATGCTATCACCTATCGCCACCTGGAAACTACTCTGACTGATGAGGAAGTAGATCGGATACACGGGAAGATTATCGAGGCGTTAAAAGAGAAGTTGGGAATTTCTTTGAGGGAGGGCTAAGATTACAGAAGACCGAGCCCAGTCTGTATTCTGTGCTCTGTGTGCTGACATCTGGCCTCCGACTTCTGAGACAAGAGGAGAGATAAGATGGTAACGGTAAAAGATGGTTTAGATTTACTTGAGACTCGAGTAAACAAGCTTCTGGAAGAATTAGAGCGTCTGCGGCAAGTAAACAGGAAGCTGTTTACTCAGATACAAGTTGGGTCTTCCGACGAAATCTCCGCTTTAAAGAGAGAAAATGAGTCCCTTAAAGAAGAAAGAGAACTTCTTAAGGCCAAGATAAACCAGATGCTGGAGCAGTTAAAAGGGGTATGAAGCTGAGGGCAATTATCAATTATTAATTTATGGTAACCGTTCATCCCATGAGGCTGGACGCTGGATGCTCGATCCTCGATGCTGGATGCTGGATACTGGATACTGGATACTGGATCCTTTACCAGTATCGAGGATCGAACATCCAGAATCGAGAATCGAGCATCGAGGATCGAGAATCGAGCATCGAGAATCGAGAATCGAGCATCGAGAATCGAGAATCGAGCATCGAGAATCGAGCATCGAGGATCGAGTTTGTGCCTTAGGGGCTGAACGCTTACAATTTATGTAACTACTCAGCCACTAAGACGCCAAAGGCAATAGCCAATGTTAATTATGAGAAGGCTTATCCTTACCCGCAAATTGGGTAAAAGGATGGGGTAAACAAGGATAAACCACGAAGAGCACGAAGGACACGAAGAAAATTTTCGACCTGTCCGGTTAGATTTAAACCGCTAATTTGAGTTCTATATTACCTATCATTGTTTATAATCACTATGCTGAAATATGAGAAAAAGCCAATTGAGTCTAAGGCAAATAATAAGGAGAAAACCAATGAATTCATTTAAAAAAACAGGAAAAGAGCTAAATTTAGCTTTAGGGGCTGTTTGGCTTATGAATTCTATATCAGAATATAAGGGGAAACAAGAGTTATATAAGAGACAATCGTCTCATATTGTTAACAGTCTTGTTGAAATGGCATTAATAGAAAGTGCTGAATCATCAAATCGTATTGAAGGTGTAACTGTAGATAGGAAAAGGCTTAAGCCCCTTATCATAGATAGAAGTAGACCCCGCGACAGGTCAGAGGAAGAGGTAGCAGGATACCGCAATGCCCTTGATTTGATTCATAAGAGATATAAAAATTTGGAGATAACCCCCAAAACAATAAAAGAATTACATCGCCTAAGCCATGCACAGACAGGAGACGCGGGTGAATGGAAGGAAAAGAACAACGATATTATAAGAAAAAATCCTGATGGGTCAGTTGAGGTAATTTTTAAGCCTGTAGATGCTAAAGATACACCCGAAGCAATAGAAAAGCTATGCCTTTTGTATATACATAGCCTTGACCAGTTGAGATACCCTCCCCTTTATGCCCTTGCCTGTTTAATATTGGACTTTTTATGTATCCACCCATTTCGTGATGGAAATGGCAGGGTATCACGGCTACTTACACGTCTGGTCTTATATCATCACGGCTATGAAGTTGGAAGATATATCAGCCTTGAACGGATCATAGAACAATCCAAAGAAACATATTACGAAGCCCTGCAGAAGAGCTCTTTAAAATGGCATGAAGCAAAGCACGATATTTCACCCTGGCTGCATTATCTTTTAGGAACCATAAATTCTGCCTATAAAGAGTTTGAACAAAGGGCAAGCAATATTAAATCGACCAAAGGGGCAAAAACAGGGATGGTAATACAAAAGATAACCAGCCAGCAAGGCGAATTTTCTATATCTGATATTGAGCAGTTATGCCCTGGTATAAGTAGAGAGATGATTCGCCTTGTCTTCAGACAGATGAAGAAGGAAGGAAGAATTGCCTGCCTGGGTAAAGGACAATCAGCCAGATGGAAACGAATAGGGTAATAAACCTAATAAATAGGGTAATGAATAGGGTAATATTGAGATAAATAAAAAGTGTAACCGTTCAGCACATGATGCTGGATGCTCGATGCTCGATCCTCGATGCTCGATCTTCGATGCTGGCAAAGGATTCAGTATCCAGGATCGAGGATCGAGGTTGTGTCTTTGTGCCTTAGTGGCTGAACGCTTACTAAAAAGTAACCGTTCAGCCACCAAGGCACGAAGACACGAAAGAGTAGTGTCTTGGTGGCTGAACACTTACAATTTTCCCTGCTGAATAGTTACGATTCGCTTTGTATGGCGGTAACTACTCAAAACTAAGTTAAGCAGTTAGTTGGGAGACAAAGCAAAATTCCCTCTCCCTTGATGGGAGAGGGATAGGGTGAGGGTGAAATTGGCGGGCAATATTATTACTTGCTAAAAACCTTATATTAAGAAATATAGATGGGGTATTAGCAACAATAAGAGAGGGTTGTTTATTTCACCCTCCCCTAACCCCTCCCATCAAGGGAGGGGAAGCTCTTATGCCGACGCTGTCAG
>JBFMHI010000173.1 GCA_040753085.1 bacterium
AGGTGTTTAAAAGTTAGCTAAAATTCCTAAAAAACGGCTTTCTATGCAACCTATAAAAGGAGACGAACCACAATATATTGTGTTCTGTAAGCTTCAAAATCAATATGTGGTGGCTGAGTAGTTACAATCAGAGTTTCGGCCAGTTACGAATAGCCCGCTGGCCACTGGGTGTCGGCTGGCTTAGTGTCCCGCCAACCAGACTACCCGATGCCTGCCAAAAATGGCCGATAAGGATGACTATCATCTGAAATAGAGAGAGGAGGTAGCTTAGATGTCTGATTCAAAGACCCCGTTGTTGGACGAGCTGGAAAAGGGTCCCTGGCCGAGTTTTGTCAAAGAGATTAAAAAGGCGGCCAGAACAAGCCGAAAGGCGAAAGACCTTTTGGGACAGCTTGAGCTTTCTTATAAGGACAAGAAGACCCACTGGAAACACGGGGGTATCGTGGGTGTTAGAGGGTATGGCGGAGGGATTATCGGCCGATTCTCGGATGTGCCTGAAGAATTTCCGGGGGCGGCTCACTTCCATACCGTTCGTGTCAACCAACCCTCAGGTTGGTTCTATACCACCGATGCCTTAAGACAGTTGTGTGACATCTGGGATAAGTATGGTTCTGGTCTGACCAATATGCATGGTTCAACGGGTGACACGGTATTCCTTGGAGCCGGCAGTGATGAGCTGGAGGATATCTTTACCGAGCTTTCTAAGGCAGAATGGGACCTGGGCGGCTCAGGCTCGGATGTGCGGACACCAAGCTGCTGCGTGGGCCCGGCCAGATGTGAGTTTGCCTGTTACGATACGCTGGCCTTGACTTATGATTTGACGATGGCTTATCAGGATGAATTGCACCGGCCGCTTTTCCCTTATAAGTGGAAATTTAAGATGGCCGGCTGCCCCAACGATTGCGTGGCCTCTATTGCCCGGGCTGATTTTTCTATCATTGGCACCTGGCGGGATGAGATCCGCATTGACCAGGCGGCGGTGGCAGAATATGCCGAGAAGGGCCTGGATATCCAGTCTGATGCCATCCGCCGCTGCCCAACCCGGTGTATGAAGTGGGATGGAAATACCTTGAAGATTAACGACCATCAGTGCACCAGATGTATGCACTGTATCAATGTGATGCCGAAGGCCCTTCGGCCGGGCACTGATACCGGCGCGGTTATCTTGATTGGGGCCAAGGCCCCCATTGTCCAGGGGGCCATCCTTTCCTCAGTTCTGGTTCCCTTTATGAAGATTGAGCCGCCCTATGAGGAGCTGAAGGACTTGATTGAAAAGATATGGGAGTTCTGGGATGAGCACGGTGTGGCCAGGGAGAGGATAGGTGAGCTTATCCAGCGGGTAGGCCTGGGCAACTTCCTGGAAGCAATAGATATTGAGCCTTCACCTCAAATGATTACCCAACCAAGGGACAATCCGTATATCTTCTATGAGGAATATTATGCCGAGGAAAAAGAAGGAGGTGAAGCATAATGGCGACTAAAGAAGAGATTAAGGCCAGGAAGACTGACATTGGCCCCCCGCATTATGAAAGGTTTCTTCACCCCATCATCAAGGAGAACTACGGCCAGTGGCAGTATCACGAGATACTAAGACCGGGGGTGATGATGCATGTATCCGAAAGTGGCGCCAAGCTTTATACGGTCCGGGCCGCCTCCCCAAGGC
This sequence comes from bacterium, assembly GCA_040753085.1. NCBI lineage: Bacteria > bacterium. The sequence goes on from JBFMHI010000173.1 coordinate 1,664, forward strand.
TAATAAGCACTGACTTTATCCGAGCGATATGCCGCTTAGCCGATAAGTACTGCGACGGGTATTTAAGATTTACCAGCCGAAACAACATTGAGTTTCTGCTTAAGAATGAGGCGAATATCGATCCTTTAATAGCGGATTTAAAGGCTGAGGGTACCTTGGTGGGAGGAACGGGCCGATCGATATCGAATATCGTCCACACCCAGGGGTGGGTTCACTGCCACTCATCAGCTACTGATGCCTCTGGTCTGGTCAAGGTGGTTATGGATGAACTGGCTAACCACTTTACAGAAATGGATATGCCTCATAAGTTGAGGATTGCGGTGGCCTGCTGTCTGAACATGTGCGGGGCGGTCCATTGTTCCGACATCGCCCTTTTAGGGGTCCACCGAACACCGCCCCGGATTGATCATGAAAAGCTGCCCAATCTCTGTGAGATTCCAAGCACGGTGGCCTCCTGTCCTAATGCGGCGGTCAGACCAACCTTTATTGACGGCAAGAAGAGTGTAGAGGTCGATGAGGACAGGTGTATGTACTGTGGTAACTGCTATACTGTCTGCCCGGCCATGCCCATTGCTGACCCCTTAAACGATGGTGTCTCTATCTGGGTCGGCGGCAAGGTCTCCAACGCCAGATCAGCCCCCATGTTTACCAAATTAGCCATCCCTTACCTCCCCAATAATCCGCCGAGGTGGCCCGAAGTCACAGAGGCGGTCAAAAATATTGTTGAGGTCTACGTTAAGAATGCCAGAAGTTATGAGCGGATGGGTGAGTGGATCGGAAGGGTCGGCTGGCCTGAGTTTTTTAAATTAACAGGCATTAAGTTCACCAAGTATCACATCGATGACTTTAAGTATGCGGGCACCACTTACCGACGAACGACCCAGATGAGAGGGGTTTAATAATGGGGGATTGCGGTGGAATAGAAGGAAATAAACAATCCGCAATCCGCAATCCGCAATCCGCAATAAAAAAGGGGGGTGACTTAAAAGATGGCCGATGAGATAACGGTAGAACAGTTGGCCGATGATATGTATGATCTGGTGAAAAAGGCTGAGGGGAAGAAAAAGTATAAGCCTAACGATCTCATCAAGGAAGTGATAACCAAATATGGTGATAAGGTCGATAAAAAAGATGGTAAAGAAGCGATAAAATTGCTCATGGATTCTGAAAGATGCGTCTACAGCTACGCGGGCGGGAGTTTCGTAGAGCTGGCCAAATAATTGAACCACGAATGGGCCCGAATAGAAGAAATTGTAACTATTCAGCCACGGATTTACACAGATGAAACACTGATTTTTTGTAAGCGTTCAGCCACTAAGGCACAAACTCGATGCTCGATGCTGGATACTGGATCCTTTACCAGCATCCAGCATCGAAGATCGAGCATCCAGCATCGAACATCGAGCATCGAGCATCCAGCATCCAGCCTCATGGGATGAACGGTTATGAATCGTTTAAATTCAAATGCTCCTGTGATAATATCCCTGGTTATTTTTATGCTTTAACTCATTCTATTTTATCCGTGCTAATCCGTGTTAATCAGTGGCTGAATGGTTACAAGAAATTAACCTCTTCTTCATAACTCGGGGTACCTCGGTTATCGGTTATCGGTAAGGCGTAACCAGTAATCAGTGGCTATTGATCACCGATCACCGATCTTAGTGTGTATTCGTGGCTAATTGAAGGAGGATGCGATGGCGATTGTTCTTAAAAAAAGAAAGAGGAAACTTGGTGTCTGCTTTGTGGGTAAGGCCGGCGTAGAGGTTTCCACGCTGCGGCCTAAGTATACGCTTAAGACCCCCCCTTGCACCTTCACCTGCCCCAGTTCAATAGACATCAGGGGATATTTGACCACCATTGCCCAGTCAGAGAATTATGGCCGGAGTGTTGCGGAGTCCTTAAAGGAGGCGTGGTATATTTTAACGGATAAGAACCCGCTGCCGGCGGTGTGTGGACGGGTCTGTCCCCATCCTTGTGAGACAGAGTGTAACCGGAAGGAAAAGGATGAGGCGGTTTCGATCAACAGTATGGAGCGCTTCATCGGTGACTACGGGATCAAGCATAATCTGGCTCACAAGAGGCTTTATCCTGATACCTACCCCGATAAGGTGGCGGTCATCGGTTCGGGCCCTTCGGGCCTCTCCTGTGCCTACCATTTAGCCAGAAGGGGATACGCCGTCACGCTCTTTGAGGCCTTTGAGAAATCTGGTGGGATGCTTCGCTACGGCATTCCCAGGTATCGTCTGCCGGAAGAGGTCTTAGATGCGGAAGTCCAGAAGATTCTGGACCTGGGTGTGGAGATCAAATACCACACCAGGGTTGGCCAGGATATCTCCTGGGAAGATCTAAGGAACAAGTATAATGCTGTATACGTAGCCATTGGCGCCCATATTGGCTGGAACCTGGGTGTGCCTGGTGAAGATGCCTCCAATGTATTTACCGGCGCTGACTTTCTGCATCGGATCAACTCCAGAAAAGATGACACGCCGCTTGAGGGGTTGAGGCAGGGTAAGAAGGTCATTGTCATTGGCGGCGGAAACAGCGCGATTGATGCCGCCAGGGTCTCAAGGCGGTTTGGAGCCGAGGTGACCATCCTTTATCGAAGGACCCGTAATGAGATGCCGGCCATAGAGCATGAGATTGTGGGGGCTGAAGAGGAAGGGATAGTCTTTGAATTTCTGGCCGCCCCGATTGAGGTCCTGCGGGAGGGAGATAAGGCCATCGGACTTAAGTGCCAGCGAATGGAATTGGGTGAGCCGGATGAGAGCGGCCGGCGAAGACCGGTTCCCATCGAGGGTTCTGAGTTTGAAGTCCCGGCTTCGACTATCATTGCCGCCATCAGCCAGCAGCCTGACTTTACCGGATTAGAAGAACTAAGGAATGAGAAAGGCTGGATTACGGTGGATGATAATGGCCTGACCGAAAGTGAGGGTGTCTATGCCGGCGGTGATGTGACCAACCAGCTTGGTTTAGTCACTGAGGCGATTGGCCTGGGCAGACGGGCAGCCATCAGCATGGATAACTACCTAAGGGAAAGAGAGCCAGCGAAGGTGGCTGAACTTCCAGTGGTTCGCCCTGACAAGATGAATCTCAATTACTATGACCCCCTACCGCGGACACCCACCAGAATTCTGGCCGCCTCTGAACGGATAGGCAACTTCTCGGAGATAGCTTTTACCTGGGATGAGTCGGAGGCCACCGCCGAGTCTAAAAGATGCCTTTCCTGCGGGCTTTGCTATGACTGCGACAATTGCTACAGCTACTGCTCAGACAGCGCCGTAAAGAAACTGTCCAAGGACTTGCCCAGAGGCGAGCACTATGAGTTCGACTTAGTACTTTGTCAAGGCTGCAAAAAGTGTGCCGAGGAATGCCCTTGCGGGTATGTTGATATGCTGTAGCTTCGGATATCCCGAAGGCTTACGAGTTAAGTAACCGTTCACCTCACCACGGAGACACAGAGACACTGAGAAAAATCTAAAATCATTCTCTGTGTCTCCGTGGTGAACGATTACGAAAAAATTTTTCTGGACAAGCGGAGGCATTTTGTGGTATAGTTTTATAGTAACTACTCAGCCTCTATATAGTAGCCTTACCTAGCGAAACCACAACATATTGTGTTTAGGTGTTTAAAAGTTAGCTAAAATTCCTAAAAAACGGCTTTCTATGCAACCTATAAAAGGAGACGAACCACAATATATTGTGTTCTGTAAGCTTCAAAATCAATATGTGGTGGCTGAGTAGTTACGTTTTATAACCGATGGGGAAAAGAAGCGTAAGTGTTTAAGAACAATCCTTTAATCTTTGTGTCTTCGTGTCTTTGTGGCTGAATAGTTACTAAGGAAATAAAGAAATGAAAGAGTCATTAAGATATTTAAATAATGCAAAAGAGATATTAAAAACTATTCCCATTGAGGATAATACTTATCTTGATATTAAGTCTGTCCGAGAAGCTTTTGCAACAGCATATTTAGCCATTCTTGAGGCAATAAATGAATATTTGATTGGAAAAAAGCAAGTTACAAAGAAAGAGCTTCCAAAGTCAGTGGATGGATATAGAGAAGTATTAAGAAAGCATCTGGCTGTTCATAATGGAAAGTTGATGAGGGAATTTGAGATGCTGGGACGGTTCATAACCGTCCAATTTTCTGTGAAACCTTGCGGTTAGTTCATTATCGGCTATAGCATCATCATACCATTTTTTTCTACAAAACTACTTTTCTCGTCTTAACTTCCCCGCAAATATCTC
>JBFMHI010000174.1 GCA_040753085.1 bacterium
GTCTCCTTTTATAGGTTGCATAGAAAGCCGTTTTTTAGGAATTTTAGCTAACTTTTAAACACCTAAACACAATATGTTGTGGTTTCGCTAGGTAAGGCTACTATATAGAGGCTGAGTAGTTACCTCTGATTAAACGCAGCCGGTGGGCTTGGGAAGCCCGGCGATTTTACAGGCCTGCTTGGCCGGCCCGGCTGGAAAGAGATCATAAAGATACTTGTTGTTCCCCTTCTCCGGACCAAACATCTTCTTCATCTCCTTAATGAGGATCTTAATCATTGGTGCGATCTGGTACTCTTTGTAGTAGTCCTTCAAAAAGTTGACTACCTCCCAATGGGCATCCGTCAGCTCAACATCCTCTGTCTTGGCGATGTACTCGGCCACCTCCGGGGTCCAGTCATCAAGATTCTGAAGATACCCCTCTTCATCCGTCTTATAAATCTTTCCGTTCAACTCGAAGCTCATCTGGCTTCACCTCCTATTTTTTTATGGGACGCCGATTAAAACAGAATCCAGATCACAGAAAGTCTCTCTCTATCAGCCTGTCATCTGTGTTCTGTGGTCTGTAATTGGCGTCCTATTTTCCAAACCCAACATCCTTGACAAGGGAGACAAAATCATCGGCCCACTGCGGAACTCCCAGGGAGTGTAGATGGGTATAGGCGGCCAGGACATTTTTATGAATTATGCCGTCATACCTTCCATCCACACCCTGACCACGGACAACCTCATAGGCAAAATCTACCTTGCCCAGATTAACGACCTCTGAGTAGTGGAATTCATGGCCCCGTATCCGGTCTAAATGAGACCAGCGGTTTAACCCTTGCCTCTTCAGGATTACATAACCGTGGCCCTTAGGCTTTTCCCGGATGATAATATCTGCCGGAATAACCCCCACCATTTCTCTGGTCCGGCTTCCCCAACGAATGGACCTGGAAAGATACATCAGTCCCCCGCACTCGGCATATACCGGCATTCCATTATCAATGGCGGTCCTAATATCTTTACGGAGGCCTTCATTCTTCTCCAGCTCGGACATAAAGACCTCCGGGAATCCCCCACCCAGATAAAGGCCGTTCACCTCGGGTAAGTGGCTGTCCTTTAAGGTGTCAAAAGGGACAAGCTCAGCTCCCGCGCCGCGAAGGGCTACCAAATTCTGGTGGTAATAAAAGGTAAAGGCTGCATCTTTCGCCACGCCCAGCCGGACCGAGGGCGGTTGATTTTTTCTATCAGCTTTATGATAGATGGGTAAAGGAGGCGCCGATCCGGCAATTTCAACTATCCGTTCCAAGTTGACATATTCCGCCACCTTTGATCCGATAGATGCAATTAAATCAGGAACGCGCCCCTCTTCTCTGGTCGGAATCAATCCTAGGTGTCTCTGTTTAATCTCAATACCTGACAGATGAGGCAAGGCACCCAGAACCTCTATCCCACAGTAGTGATCAATGGCCTCTTTTAATTTGGTCTCATGCCGGAGGCCAGAGACCTTGTTCAGAATAACACCTGCGATGACAATATCAGGCTCAAATTGCAGATAACCCAAAAGAAGAGCCGCAATCCCCCTGGTCATTCTGGAGGCATCAATAATCAAGATTACCGGGCTGGTTAATAGGCGGGCCAGGTGGGAGGTGCTCCCTTTCCCGTCCAGATCAACTCCATCGTAAAGGCCCATATTCCCTTCGATGAGGGATAAAAAAGCTCCCTGGCTTTCAGAGTGAAAGGCCTCCTTAATCCGGGCCTCTTCCATCATAAAGAGGTCCAGGTTGCAACAATTCCTTTCAGAGGCATCGGTAAGCCACATCGGATCGATGTAATCAGGCCCTTTCTTGAAGGGCTGGACATTGTAGCCGGCCATGGTTAAAACCGCACATAACCCGATACTCAATGTGGTCTTGCCTGAACTCCGATGGGGAGCTGAAATAACAATCCGGGGCGTCCTAAAACTATCCATTCACTTGGACACTTTTTCCTTCTAACTACTCAGGTGTTTAGGCTGAAGACTGAAGGCTGAAAGCTACTCAGGTGGATAGACTGAAGACTAAAGGCTATTGAACTTCAGTCTTCAACCTATCTGCCTGAATAGTTAATATTTTATCATAAAAATTTCAATGGGTCAAATTGTAATTTTCAATAATCAAGCCAGCTTACTATTAGAAAGATTTATATCTTCCGTATCTTCTCAATATTTCGGAGAAGGTCAGTGATCAGTCACCGGCAGGTGCTGCAGCTCGCCGCCGTGCAGGAGCTGCAACTGCTTGATGGAGAGGAAGAGATAGAGCCCTTCGATCCTTTAGAACTGAAGCCAAAGAGAGAAAAAAGTCGTTTTACTGCCTGACTGTCACATTTAGGGCATTTAGGTTCTTCCTCTCCCTGTTTAAAGAACTCAAACTCTTGGTCGCAGCCTAAACAATGATATTCATAAATAGGCATATCTCATCACCATCCGTAACCGTTCATCCCATGAGGCTGGACGCTGGATGCTCGATGCTCGATGATGGATACTGTATCCTTTACCAGCATCGAGGATCGAGCATCGAGAATCGAGCATCGAGGATCGAGTTTGTGCCTTAAGGGCTGAACGCTTATCACCATCCTTTGTTTACTCCCACCGTATCTACTCAAAATCAAGTTAAAAAAGTAAGCTCATTACAGATTATAGTGCTATGGGTTAAGTTTCATCTCCTTTTGTACCGACAGCGTTGGCATAAGAGCTTCCCCTCCCTTGATGCTTATCCTTACCCACAAATTGGGTAAAAGGATGGGGTAAACAAGAGCCTGCCTTGATGAAAATCAAGGATAAAAGATGTGGGTAAGGATAAGCCCCTCAAGGGAGAGGGAATTTTGCTTTGTCTCCCAACTAACTGCTTAACTTAGTTTTGAGTAGTTACCTCCCACCGGACTTATATTACTCTATGGCAACGACTTCTGCTACCTCGGGCACCAGGTTTTTAATGGCTCGCTCCACCCCCATTTTAAGAGTCATTTGAGACATCGGGCAGCCGCCACAAGCCCCGGTCAATCTAACCTTCACCTGGCCTCCTTCCACATCAACCAACTCCACATCGCCACCATCAGCCTGAAGCATAGGTCTTATTTGATTCAAGGCCTCCTCTACCTTCTCTCGCATCCTGAATCACCTCCCCTCTCAGATTTGCTTATCGTTACCCACAAATTGGGTAAAAGGATGGGGTAAGTAAGGATAAACCACGAAGAGCACGAAGCACACGAAGAAAAAATTATTTAAAGATTAGGATTAAAAGATTTGTTTTATAATTCTTCGTGTCCTTCGTGTTCTTCGTGGTTTTTAAAAGATGTGGGTAAGGATTAGCAGATTTGGGATTGCCGATGGCGGAAATAGCACCTATTCCCCTAATCCGCATTCCGCATTCCGCATTCGTCTACCCCCAGAGCCGCCCCTAAAAGACCGGCTTCGTCCTGGAGTTTAGTCACTTTTATCTCTACTCCTTTCATGGCCATTGGTAAAGTCATTAAAGGAACCTGCTCTTTGACTATTTCCACTATTCGAGGCGCCGCTTTAATTACCCCTCCTCCCAGGACAACCAATTCCGGGCTAAGGATGGTAATTAAATTAGCTATGCCCAGACTCAGATATTTGCCTGCCCGCTCTATGGCTAAGATGGCCCATTTTTTACCCTCATTCGCGGCTTTCGTAATTTCATGCACGGCGCTTACCTTACGGTGAGTAAAATTTATAATGGATGAACCACCGGCAAAGGCCTCCAGACAGCCAAGTCTACCGCAATTACATTTAGGGCCATTGGGCTTGAGGGTAATATGACCAAGTTCAGCCCCACTATAGGCGGCTCCGTGAATTAGTTGACCATTAAGAATTATCCCACCGCCAATGCCTGTGCCGACAAATATACCCACTAAGTTTTTCTTGCCCTGTCCCGCCCCCAATTTAAACTCAGCCAGGGCAGCGCAATTAACATCATTGTCTATAAAAACAGGTAGAGAAGTCCTTTCCTCTATTATTCTTTTTAGGGGAACATTCTCCCAGCCAGGTAGATTAGGGGAAGATATTACTTCGCCTTTCTCGACATCAATAAAGCCGGCGCAACCAATGCCTACACCCGCGGCTCCCTCTCCTTCAGCCAACTGCTCGATTAAATCACCCAGCAAGGTGATTACTTTCTGACGGGAGTTAGGGGTCTTTTCTTTTTTACTCTTAATTATCCGTCCCTCACAGACAAGACCGGCATAGATCTTTGTCCCGCCAATATCTATTCCGATTGTTTTTTTCGATTTCATAGAGTGCCTCTCTGTACCTTAGAACCTATCCCAAAACCTTCACGGTGCGTCAGGTGGAGGAGTCTGACAGACGCCTGGTATCCGAGGTTTTAGGATAGGCTCTAAAATGGCTCCGTGATATCACTCAGTTTTTCATACAGGTCTTCACCGGTGAGGTGAGGCTGAGGCAGCGTTTTGATCATATCATTAATAAGATAATAAACCGGAAGGACGTAAGGGGTATATTCTTCCTCGAAATGCTCTCGGAATAAGGATATAATGCTGGGGAGTCGAGCTTCGCCTGATTTATCCTTACGATAAGCCCTTTTCTTCCAGACAAGGGTTCCTGTCTCACAATGAAAGAGGGAAATACTAAGCTCGGCCGCAATAAGGGCACCGTCTAAAAGCTCTCTCTCCCGCTCCATCTTTAACACCTGGCCCATAATGATCCCCTCAACCCCTAAGATCTCTCCTAGCCGCTTGAAAGATACATCACCCGGATTACTTACCCCGTAAGCCCTTAAAACCTGCTTTGTCTCGATCAGATTCTTGAGCCGGTAATTCCCCTTTTGAGACAGACGATAGGCCAGATGATATTGAGCCAATTCACCGGCCCGCTCCAGAGAAGACCGATCTTCAAAGGGCAAGATAGCTACCTTCTTTATCCTATCTACGTATTCCTGTTTAGCCTCAGGCCGAAGGCGCTCTTTGGAAGTAATACAGGCAGACAGATAGAAACCAAGGATGAGTAAGGTAACCAGTAGGTTAAGTAGAATAAAGTTTCTCACCGCTCCTCCTCATTTTAAATTGCCCAGGCAGGAATTAGATAGATTCTTGAATCCTTCCCAATAATTAGGTAGCCGAATTGGGTTTATTTTACATTTTCTTTAAGAATTTGTCAATTACTTTTTGAAATAAGTAGGTGTGGAGAAGGGAGACCGTTTTGAAAATGGGACTTGGTTGGCCAACTCGTCTCTCAAAATACTGCTTGACATCTTTATTCAAAAGGATTATACTTTTCTAAAGGTAAGTCTTGATGATCCGGCCAAAAGTCCCCAACGCATATTTGACTTTTTGCCTAACCATCAAGTCCTTATAAATCGACCAGTGCGCCTGTAGCTCAGCGGATAGAGCACCGGACTCCGGATCCGGGTGCGGAGGTTCGACTCCTCTCAGGCGCGCCAGAAATTTGTTGGTGGCCTACTTACGTTGAATGGCAGGTAGAGTAAGCCATTCCGAAAGTCTCCAGATGTGATTGGTAAAGTCAGCAGCCATCGCTGGTGTCCCAGCCTGATACCTTCCCTCTGTAACCTTTATTCGTAGCCTCCTTACCAGCCAGCAGAAGTAGGGGCGAAGGGCCGTTCGCCCCTACTTACAAACGATTGGCTCAACCCTTTCTTCAATGGATATATTCTTGATATATTTTTTCAATTGTATCTACTCAAAATCAAGTTAAAAAAGTAAGCTCATTACAGATTATAGTGCTATGGGTTAAGTTTCATCTCCTTTTGTCCTGACAGCGTCGGCATAAGAGCTTCCCCTCCCTTGATGGGAGGGG
>JBFMHI010000175.1 GCA_040753085.1 bacterium
CCTCCCATCAAGGGAGGGGAAGCTTTTATGCCAACGCTGTCGTCGGTACAAAAGGAGATGAAACTTAACCCATAGCGCTATAATCTGTAATGAGCTTACTTTTTTAACTTGATTTTGAGTAGATACATAGTTACTGAAGAACTTAATCCGCAATCCGAAATCCGCAATCGATAGGAGGTGGTAAAAGATGATTATTAGCAGTAAAGAAGCTGAGGGAAAAGCCCTGGTGACCGTAGCTGAATTGATGTGCGCGGCGGCCCGAACTGCTCCTAAAACGCAGGAGATAGATAACGTGGTGGCGGCTATTGTGGGCCAGGAGAGCAAAGACAGGCTAGTAACCGAGATGAGGACTATTGCGCGGCAAGAGAGAAAACAGAACTTTGAAAGAGATGCGGCTTGCTTAGAGAAGGTTCTTCTGGTGGTCCTGGTCGGGACAAAAATAGCCCCGACCGGACTTTCATGTGGACTCTGTGGTTACGAGAACTGTGAGGCTTGCTTGGAGAAGAATGGCATGTGTGTCTTTAATGCCAGTGATTTAGGCATTGCCCTTGGCTCGGCCGTCTCAGTGGCCGCTAATCATCGGGTTGATAACCGCATTATGTATTCTATCGGCATAGCCGCCGTAAGATTGAGACTTCTTGGCCGGGGTGAGGAAGTTAAGCTCGTTTACGGTATTCCGCTGAGTATTAGCGGCAAGGACCCTTTCTTTGATAGGGAAAGAAGTTGAGTGAATTAACCCCGGCCGTAAATAAAGAGACAAAAGCCAAGGACAAGGATCTTCGTGAAATCAGAGGGGGCCTATATATTTGCTTCTTCCTCTCTGGGGCCACCGGACTTATCTCCGAGATCGTCTGGACACAGGAGCTGACCCTTATCTTTGGCCGCACAGTTCCGGCCATAATTACGGTTCTTTCTGCCTTTATGGCCGGTCTGTCCCTGGGAAGTTTTTGGGGAGGTAGGGCCATCGATCGGGCGGAAGCGAAGGCCCTGAAAATGTATGCCTGGCTGGCTGGAAGCCTGGGCCTCTTTGCCCTCCTGATGCCCTCTCTTTTCTCGGCAGCTAACTACATATACACAGGCCGTCTGGCCGGACTTGCCTTTTATTCCCTCATTCTATCCCGTTTCCTAGTATCTTTTGGCCTCCTTCTTATCCCGACTACCTTAATGGGCGCCGCCTTACCGGTAATAAGCAGATTTTTTATCGGCAATCTGAGCGAGATGGGCCGTAAAGTTGGCTGTCTCTACGGCCTGAACACCCTGGGGGCAGCGCTGGGGTCCTTGGCGGCGGGCTTCATTATGCTCCAGCTCATTGGCCTGGCTGGGACTAACTATATGGCGGCGGTGATTAACCTGGGCATAGCCGGACTGGTGGTCTCCTTTAATTCCCGACTGGGGAAGTATAAAGAGCCCAGAACCCAGGATACAGCCCCCCTAAGCCGCCATTCCGGGTACCCACAAAGTGGGTGCGCCATCCGCCATTGGCTAATTTTGATCGGCCTTGGCCTATCAGGACTGGCCAGTATGGTCTATGCGGTTACCTGGACCAGAATCTTAAACCAGGTACTGGGAAGCTCTGTCTATGCCTTTAGCACCATGCTGACCATCTTCATCCTGGGTATGGCGGCCGGGAGCCTTCTCTTTGTCTGGCTATTTCGTCATCGCCAGGTCGGTCTTTCCCTTTTTGCCGCAGCCGAAGTAGGCATAGGACTATCTGCCCTCTTGAGTACTTGCACCTTTAACCAACTCCCCCAGGTTTTTTTAACGCTCTTCGGTCTGGCCGGTCATTCCTATTACAAGCTCCTGGCCGCTCAATTTTTCATCCCCTTTTTAGTTACGATCTTCCCGACCCTCCTTATGGGGGCTACCTTCCCTATCCTTAGCCAGGTTTATACCCCATCCATATCGAGCCTGGGTCGGTCCATCGGCACCCTGTATGCCGCCAATACCTTAGGGGCCATCCTGGGCTCCTTAGTCGGCGGATTTTTCATCATCCCTTTTTTAGGGACTCGGTCAGGAATACTTCTGGCGGCCGGGATCAATCTGGTGGTAGGGATAATAATCTTTATGGCTGATCAGGAGAGAAGGTGGGCAGCCAAAACTGTCAGGGTAGGGTTAACCGGCGGATTGGCCGCTTTATGCTTAATCTTTCTACCTGCTTACGATTACCACCTAGCCAGTAAGGGAGCGGCCCCTTATGCCGACAGACTCGCCCCATCTCCGGCGCTTAGTTTTAAGGAAATGGCTTATACGGCGCCCCTTCTTTACTTCAAGGAAGGCCTGAATTGCAATGTTTCAGTTCATCGCCATAAAAAGACGACCTCCCTCAGGATAAATGGTAAGACCAATGCCTCCAACGACCGTGACATGATTAGTCAACTCTTGCTCGGTTATCTACCTCTCTTTTTTCACCCCCATCCTGAAGATGTTTTAATTATAGGTCTGGGGAGCGGGGTTACGGTAGGGGCGGCCGCCGCTTATGAAGAAACAAGAAGGGTGGATTGTGTCGAGATAGAGAAGGCCGTAGTAGAGGCCGCTTCTTTCTTTTCACCTGAAAATCATCACTGCCTGGATAATCCCAAAGTGAAGATGATAATCGAAGACGGCCGGAGTTACCTCTGGCGAAGTAAGGATAAATATGATTGTATCATCACCACCCCTCCTAATCCTTGGATAGCCGGGGCAGCTTCCCTCTTTACCAGTGAATTCTACCGGTTAGTTAAATTCAGACTTAAGCCCGAGGGGATTATCTGTCAGCGGATTCAGGGTTATTCCCTTGCCCCCCGTGATCTTAAAATGGTCATCAGGACCCTTAAAAAGAATTTTCCCTACGTTACTATCTGGCAAGGAGGGGGCCACGATTACCTTTTACTGGGATCAAGTCAGAAACTTAAAATAGACTATTGGATCTTAAAGGAAAGAATGACCTCTAATCCGGTCGTCCTCCAGGATTTAAAGAGCCTAGAGTGCCACTCACCTCTTAGATTAGCCGGCCGCTTTATCTTGAAGGAAGAAGAGGTGGAAAACCTGGTTGGGGGGAGTGAATTATTGAATACCGATGATCTCCCCTTACTGGAGTTTTCCGCACCTGTATCTCTCTACTGGGAAACGGGTCAGCTTAATTACTTACTGCTTAAAGATCAAAAAATAGAGGGCGGGGGCAGCCTGTCTTTTCTGGGCCAGTTTGAATTAGCTACCGAGATACCGATTGAGTTTTATTACCAGCGAGGACGTTATAACTTAGAAAACGGCTTCCTGGAAGATGCCTGGAAAGATATCCAGGAGGGTCTAAAGATATATCCTCTTTCCGCCTCTCTTATTATCCTTAGAGGCAGATATTACCAAAGCCAGGGTTTGGTGCTTAAGGCCTTAACCGATTTTAAGGAGGCTTTAGAAATAAATCCGGACTTGGCTGAGGCCCATTACCGGCTGGCTCAAATCTATGAAGATCAGCAGCAATTGGATGAGGCCTGGAAGGAATATCAAATGGCTCATAGAATTGAACCGGCAGAGACAGAATACCGGCTATCTCTGGCCAGGATTCTGGAAAAGGAGGCAGATTATGAGCCGGCCATTGATCAGTATAATGACCTGCTAAGAGTAAAAGGAGATGAGGTGGAGAGTCTGGTGGGGATAGGCAGATGCTGCTACTACTTGGGCAAAATGGAGGCGGCTGAGAAATCTCTCAAGCGGGCTATTAAGGCAGGTCATTATGATGATTCGAGCTACTTTTGGTTAGGCAAGGTCTATCTGGAGACCAGGAGATTCAAAGAAGCGGCTAAGAGTTTCCAACAGGCCGTAAGATTGGCCCCTCATTCAGCCGAGCATCATTTAAATTTTGGGCTTAGTCTGGCTTATAGTGGAGAGTTCGGTCCGGCCAAAGCCGAGCTGAAAAAAACCCTCCTGCTTGATCCGGGGAATTTTGAGGCCTTTTATAACCTGGAGATGATACCGTAAGATCTTGGTAACTACTGCCTTGTCACGTTAGTATTTATGGGTAGATTCTCTTTAGTAGGGGCGAATAATTATTCGCCCCTACCTCCTCCTTTTGCAAGGACGATTCGCGAATCGCCCTTATACTGTAGGGGCACGTGGCAACGTGCCCCTACAATGAACTCTCATCATACCCTCATTTCTACTGAGATTAGCACCCTGATTTATTAGGGTATTACAGGATAAGATAACAATGATTAAGAAACCGCCTTGTTCTCTACCGATTCACGCCGATAAATCAGGGTGCTAATCTCATATTTAGTGAGTTTAGCCATCGGCTCCTTCAGGGTAAATGGGGTTAAGATTGTTATTTTCATGTTTATTGAGTTTAGCACCCTGATTTATCAGGGTGTTACAGAATAAGATAACATCTGGAATTATAACCGCTTTAGCGGTTTACGCTCCCACGGTATGACTCCACAGGTCGAAAAAACTTGAAGATCGAGTTATACGCCGAAGGCGTAAAGGAACTTAGCCGTAGATTCCAATCTACGAAATAATAATATTCTATAAAGTCAAGCTTTGACAGGGTATAGGAAAAATTTTAACTCATTGCTTATAATTCCTAACCGCACAGGTCGAAAAAAGTTATTGACAGGAAAGTGAAGATATACTATGATAAAAATGTTTCTTGAAAGAGATTTCTAAGCTTGGGTAGAGAGGAGACAAAAAAGATGAGGACATATGCCTTACCGCGGTCAGCATTTGATTTATTAATAGAGGCATTAGGACAAAGACAAAAGGCAGAGATATTTGCTAAGGCAATAGAATCAGCAATCGAGGCAATTGATGAGCAGGCAAAAGAGGTAATCGTAGAAAAAAAGAGCCAGATAAAAACTGAATTGCAAGATGAATTAAGAAAAGAACTGGTGACGAAAGACCTGTTTGAGGAAAGGTTTAATGTCGTAGATGAGCGATTTAAGACCCTTGAACATGAGATGAATGAAAGATTTAATGTCGTAGATGAAAGATTTAAGGCTCTTGAAAACAAGATGGAGGAAAGATTTAATGTCGTAGATGAAAGATTTAAGGCTCTTGAAAACAAGATGGAGGAAAGATTTAATGTCATAGATGAAAGATTTAAGACCCTTGAAAACAAGATGGAGGAAAGATTTAATGTTACAGATGAGAAGTTTAAGAGTTTTAATTTTAAGCTTAATATCTTTATCGCCATTGCCCTTATTTCTCTAACCTTTGCTAATCCTACCTTTGTGAAACTAATAGAAAAAATTTTTGGGTTTTAAGATAGTTAGGGCAAATTTTTCGACCCGTGCGGTTAGGTTGTAGACTGCTGACGCTGAAAGCGTCGAATTTTAAATAGCCGTAGATGTAATCTACGGAAATAAATCGCAACCGCAATATTCGACCCTGCAAGGGTCGAATATTATCCATCGCATAGAATTCAACCCTTTCAGGGTTGAGATGTTCGTAGCTGTTTCGCCTTCCGCAGGCTTCACCTGTGGTTATGTAAAATTCAAACCTTTCAGGTTTGAAGGGAATTGCTTGCGATACAGGTCGAAGATTTTCGGATAAAACAGAGTAGAAACAGATTTTATCCGAAAAATAATGGAATTAATTTATGCACCGAAGGTGCAGAGGAATTTAGCCGTAGGTTTCAACCTACGGAAGATTGGTAACTACTCAGCCATATGAGTTCAAAGAGGTATTTCAAGATGGGGAGTCGGAAATTGGAGTGTAGTAGCAAATTGGGGACAGAAGGGAAGTAAAGGCGTGGCATACTGCCTTGTAGGGGCACAG
>JBFMHI010000176.1 GCA_040753085.1 bacterium
CCCCCACTTCGTGGGGGCGAAACCCGAAACCTAAGTAGTTACAAACCTGGAGATCAAATGAACTCGAAACTCGAAACTCGACAACCCACCAGCGGCTACCCCCAACTCAACGATACTCTCTTATCTAAAAGGGTCATAGACCTGCCTCCTTCTGGAATCCGCAAGTTTTTCGATCTGGTCTCTGCCGTTGAGGGGGTAATATCCCTGGGCGTGGGAGAACCAGATTTTGTTACTCCCTGGCATATCCGGGAAGCAGGGATATATGCCCTGGAAAAAGGTTATACCACTTACACCTCAAATCAGGGGCTGATCGAGCTGCGGGAGGAAATCGCCCGGCATTTGGAAGAAGAATATCAAGCCTCCTTTGATCCCCACCACGAAATCCTGATTACCGTCGGGGTGAGTGAAGGGCTGGACCTGGCTCTTCGGGCTATCATTAATCTGGGTGAAGAGGTGATCATTCCGGAGCCGTGTTATGTTTCTTATAAGGCGGATACCTTTTTGGCCGGAGGGGTCCCGGTTACTATACCTACCAGCCTCAAAAATGAATTCAGAGTAAGGGCCGAGTCAATAGAAAAAGCCGTCAGCCCGCGAAGTAAGGCTATTCTCCTGGGCTATCCCAACAACCCTACCGGCGCCATCCTTAAACGGGAAGAGATGCTTTCTATTTTAGAAGTCGCCCAAAGGCACAATCTGGTTATTATCTCTGATGAAATTTACGGTCCTCTGACTTACCAAGGGAAACACACCTCTTTTGCCTCCCTGCCTGGAGCCAAAGAAAGGGTTATTTTGCTTTCCGGCTTTTCCAAGGCTTATGCTATGACGGGCTGGCGGATAGGTTATACGGCCGCTAACCCTTCTTTTGTTAACGCCATGACCAGGATTCACCAATACACCATGCTCTGTGCCCCTATCCTCGCCCAAAAAGCTGCCCTGGAGGCGTTAAGAAACGGACAAGAAGCCTATATGGATATGCTTTCATCCTACGACCAGCGGAGATGTTTGATTACGGAGGGTTTCAGAGGGATTGGATTCGATTGTCTTAGGCCGCAAGGGGCCTTTTACATCTTCCCTAACATCGAATCTACCGGCCTCTCCTCCGAAGAATTTGCCGAACGCCTACTTGAAGAGGAAAAAGTGGCCGTTGTCCCAGGCCCAGCCTTTGGAGAATGTGGCGAAGGACATATCCGCTGTTCCTATGCGGCTTCTATTGAGGATATTGAAGAGGCCTTAAAGAGGATAGAGCGGTTCGTTTCACAGACTAGTCATGAGCGATAGCCAGTCGAGTGAAAAAAGCCCACACGATAGGAAAAACGTAATGCCAACAATTTCAATGTTTTATGGAATTCTTATTCGGATGTTCTTTCGAGATATCGAGAAACATAAAGTGCCACACATCCATGCTGATTACCAAGGGAAAGTTGCAGTGTACTCAATTCCTGACGGATCACTGTTGGCTGGTAACCTACCACCGAATAAGCACAAACTGGTGGTCGCGTGGATTGAAATTCATCAAGAAGATTTACTTGCTGACTGGAACCTGGCTGTAAACGGTAAAACACCATTTCCAATCAAAGGACTTGATCAATGAGAATAATAGAACTTTTTCCACAACCCCATTGGGTATTATCCATTGTTGCAGATGACGGTCGCATTGGCAATTTTGATGTCAGTCCCTATCTTGAATATGAAACATTTGAAGCCCTTCGAGATTACAGCGAGTTTCTGAAGGTTTTCAATGGCGGATACTTTGTCGAATGGGATTGTGGTGCTGATTTGTCAGCGGATACCATTGAGGCACAATGGCAGATAATTAGCAAGGCATCCCCACAGACAATTGCCTAACCAGTCGCTGCACCTGACTGCGGGAACTGGGGTGTGTTTGAGATAGTTTTGTGGAATATCTTGGTTTGTAATCGTTCACCACAGAGACACAGAGACAATGTTAAAAATATCTCGTGTAGAATGGAGGGTTCTCAATGGTCTCGTTGCTTAAGTCAGTGCCATTCGAGACAGTATACATAGATGGAAACTTTAGGGGAATTTGATCCTGAGATAGCTGATATTATTAAAAATGAGAGAGAGAGGCAAAACAATACCTTAGAGATGATCGCCTCAGAAAACTTTGTCAGTCCCAGGGTCCTTGAGGCCCAGGGATCAGTGCTGACTAATAAATATGCCGAGGGATATCCGGGGAAGAGATATTACGGCGGCTGCCAGTTCGTGGATCAAGCCGAAGAATTGGCCATTAAGCGGGCCAAAGAGGCCTTTAAAACCGACTACCATGTCAATGTCCAGCCCCATTCTGGATCTCAGGCTAATATGGCCGTCTACCTGGCTGTTCTTAAACCAGGGGATACCATTATGGGACTCAATTTGAGCCATGGGGGTCATCTTACCCACGGCAGTCCGGCCAACTTCTCGGGACAACTATTCAAGGTGGTCTTTTATGGGGTGGATAAAGAAACCGAGATCATAAATTTCGATGACCTGGCCAGCCTGGCTGAACGCACCAGACCTAAAATGATTGTGGCCGGAGCAAGCGCCTACCCCCGGACCCTTGATTGGGAAGCCTTCCGAAAGGTAGCCGATTCAGTAGGGGCTTATCTGACCGCCGATATCGCCCACATAGCCGGTTTAATTGCCGCTGATCTCCACCCCTCTCCCTTTGGACCCTGCCACTTTGTCACCACTACTACCCATAAAACCCTCCGTGGTCCAAGAAGTGGCCTGATCCTCTGCCAACCGGAATATGCGGCCTTAGTGGACAAGGCTATCTTCCCCGGCACCCAGGGAGGGCCATTAATGCATATCATTGCGGCTAAGGCCGTCTGTTTCAAAGAAGCCCTTCAGCCTTCTTTTATCGAGTACCAACAACAAATCGTAAGTAATGCTCAAACCTTAGCCCGGGAGCTAAGCAAACTTAATTTCAGATTAATCTCCGGAGGGACAGATACTCACTTGATGTTGGTTGACTTAAGGAATAAAGGTATAACCGGCAAGGAAGCTGAAGAGGCCTTAGAAAAAGCAGGGATTACCGTCAATCGAAATGCCGTCCCCTACGATCCCCAACCTCCCAGGATAACCAGCGGCCTTCGCCTGGGGACGCCAGCCCTAACCACCCGCCAGATGAATGAACCTGAGATGGTCACAATCGCTCACCTAATAGGGACTATTCTATCCCGAATTGAAGATGAAAAAAACATCCTTGAGGTAAGAGAAAAGGTTAAAGACCTTTGTGCTCGCTTTCCACTCTACCAGTATTAAGAAGGCTGTTAACTATCGACAAAGTTGAGGGGAACCTTCCGGGCTCAGACCAAAGCCACTCGATTTGAATCTGAAATCCGTCAACCGTGGTTGAGTGGATGATATTGCCTTGAAGGGGGCGTCTTACAAATCGGCCTCCTGTATCCAGATCGTAAATAATTATTTGCTGCTTCGGTTGGTCAATCAGCCAGAACTCACGGACACCAATTTGTTCATATTGAACCTGTTTGGTGATTATTTCTTGACGCCTATCATAGGGAGATACAATTTCTATCACCAGATCAGGGGCCTCAACGAGGTCATTTTTATGAATGATTGAGAGGCGATCTTTACTGACGAACAATAGATCAGGTTCTCTCGCGGTATAATTTGTAATCCGGACCACTGTCCGAGAACCCAAGACCTGACCCAAGTTACGTTCTTCAACATATTGAGTAAGAATTGTGTGTAGAAAACTAAAAAGCGTTTCGTGTTGATAAGAAACGGGTGACTTCGTAGTTATAACCCCCTCGATAAGTTCGACGTTAGTGTCTTCATCTACCAATTCGTAAAAATCCTCTACGGTTAGCGGCCGGTCAATACAAAATATTGTTTCTGGAGCCAGTTTCAAGGGGGCTGACGGCATCTTGTCGAGGAAGGTCTCGAGGGCCTGTGTTTCCACCATCATATATATCCTTTCCTCAAAATTAGACTACCTTGACTACTTTGCCTGTCTTAAGGCAGCGGGCACAGACTCGAACCCGCTGATGTCGTCCATTCTCGACAATCTTGATAGATTGAAGATTGGGCAGCCATCTTCGCCTCGTCTTTCGGTTGGAATGACTCACCTGATTGCCTACCTGAGGCCATTTACCA
Organism: bacterium; assembly: GCA_040753085.1. Lineage (NCBI taxonomy): Bacteria > bacterium. Next base: position 4,123 of record JBFMHI010000176.1, read on the forward strand.
CAAGAATAACATACCTTTGCCATAATTAATTACCTCACTTGTCTTTAGAGCCTATCCCCAAACCGATCCGAGCCGCCACCGTTAAGGAGCGACCACGGGCACTCCCTATCCATCGGCAGTTGGAGCGGCTTCCTTTATCGGCGTAACTACTCAGCCACTAAGACAAATAGCACACGGATTACACGGATGAGACGGATTGACACGGATAAAAATTTATTAGAAAAAATCCGTGAGAATCCGCCAAAATCTGTGTCATCCGTGTGCTATTCCATCATTCTCTTCGTGCCTTAGTGGCTTTGTGGCTGAATAGTTACTTATCGGCTTTCCTCGCGCCGAGGTTTGGGGATAGGCTCTTAGTAATTAGCCCATCGATCCGAGCTCACCAGTTACCAATATACCACATATTCCCTTCACTATCAAGTAATTTTTTCGACCCGTACGGTTAAGGTTGTAGACTACTGACGCTGAAAGCGTCAAATTTTAAATAGCCGTAGATGCAAGCTACAGAAGATAAATACACCTGCAACGCTCGACCCTGCAAGGGTCGAATATTATCCATCACATAGAATTCAACCCTTTCAGGGTTGAGCTGTGGTAGATGTTTCGTTTCCACAGGTTTCACCTGTGGTTATGTAAAATTCAAACCTTTCAGGTTTGAGGAGAATTGCTTGTAATTCCTAACCGTACAGGTCGAATTTTTTCGACCTGTATGATTAGGTAGGGAAAAGCAAAAATAAACCACGAAGAACACGAAGTTCACGAAGAAAGTAATTTAAGGGTAGGGTAAATGGGATTAAAAGATTTGGATGTGGCTACTTTTCATGCAGCCATTTTCCATTCGTAAGTCCCGTAAAGACGTTTCTGTTCCTCTCTGATATGGAAATCCCAATACTTGTCCATATCATCGCTGAGGTTGATAGCGCGAAGCTTTAACATTGTCTCGGCACCGTCAACCTGCCACCGCATCCCTGAACGCTCCATCCGGTCCTTGACCAGATTTTTGCAGGCGCCTTCCACCACACCAGAGGCAATCGGCAGACCTAATGCAAGGTATTCGTGGTTAAAGTGGACCCATTTGTCAAGACAAAAAATAGCGTTTTTTAAGTTACAGTTTTGAGTCATTATTTTTTAGTTGTTTCTACCAAAATATACCTCTGCGGGTGTCTTATTACCAATAGACTGATGTGGTCTTTCCTGGTTATAAAAGCTCATATAGTCGCTGATACCTTGTCTTGCTTCCCAAACATTCTGATAATCTTTAAGGTACACCTCCTCGTATTTTAATGTCCTCCACAATCTCTCGGTGAAAATATTATCTGTTACCCTCCCTTTCCCATCCATACTTACCCAGATGTTGTTTTGTTCTAACTTAGAGACAAAGTCTAAGCTGGTAAATTGTGACCCCTGATCAGAATTAAATAGGGTGTGGCTACTTTTCATGCAGCCATTTTCCATTCGTAAGTCCCGTAAAGACGTTTCTGTTCCTCTCTGATATGGAAATCCCAATACTTGTCCATATCATCGCTGAGGTTGATAGCGCGAAGCTTT
>JBFMHI010000177.1 GCA_040753085.1 bacterium
GAACCTTGTTGGACTACCCACCGCTCCAATAGATAACACACTGCCAACTCTACCGTTTTGCTTTTCCAACCTCGGGGCTTCCTCCGAGGCGTTACCGGTTGCTTGTGGTAGAGACAAAACTGCTCTGGGCTCTAAAAGTGTAAACCGATCTCTCCCTTCTCAAGTAGCGATTTGAAACGATGCCGAAAAATCTAAAGGACAAAAGTCTCTTAATGAGGTCTTTGTCGTTCAAAATTTAGACCACACAAATAGAGTTCATGAGAAAGGCATTCTTCGTAGGCGGACTCTAATAAACCATGTCCTAAATGCCTATGAACTTCTATTGTTGCCCCAATTATTTGCTCTGTAAGTACTTTCTCTAAAATCATTCTCCGTGTCTCTGTGTCTCTGTGGTGAACGATTACTATCCGTGCTAATCCGTGTTAATTAGTGGCTGAATAATTACCTTAAAATTTACCAAGCAACTTCAAGTAGCCTTTGTGAAGCTTGTAGTCCTCCTCTGATTCATCATCGTCTTTATATTGGATATGTTCGTAACCTAAGGCCATTTTTGAGAACCGGCTAAGCTCATACCCTAATTCGGTGGTGGCGGTATGTTGCTGATTGTCGGCCTTATGTCCAACATAGTCTACCTCTAAGAGGGCTGCCCGATAGCGGGCCATAATATCCCACCGGTTATTGATGTCATATCTCAGTCCCAGCCACCTTTGCTCTGTCCTGGTCTCGGTCTTGGGGGCAGCATACTCGACTATTTCCCCTAAGGTGTACCCCCCGAAGAAGGCTAAATCAGTAGCCAGGTTGTAATTAGCCCTTAATGAAATCTCATCACTGTAATGCTTCAGACCATCAGAAAACTTGTTGACATCTCTTAGTTCTTCCAGCTTACCGCTCAAGGTGAAGGAAAGATCCCTGCTGGGATTATATTTAACCTCGCCGTCCAGGCTTTGGGTTCGGTTAGTTATCCGGGTGGGATCATATTTTTTAGTTTCACCCAATTCGTATTTAGTGAATATAGAAAGGAAAGGGAAGGGGGTATAGCTCAAACCTAAAGAGCCGACATTGGTTATTCCCTGGAGCTTGCCGTCCATTCCATCCACCTTGAAGGTAGCCTCAGATTTGTGCTCATAAGCCAATAGGGCCTTCAGGTGTTCGTTGATCTTGATCTCGGTGCCAAGGACTAAGGCGGCCTCACCTTTGGCATTACCGCTTTCATCGATCCCCACTCCCACTTGACCACTTCCGGCATCGGTAGTGACAGTGGCACCCGCATTGGCATCGACATTACCCTCTTCATCAACCGTCACGCCAACCTTGCCGGTGGTAGAATCAGTAGTGACGGTAGCCTCACCCTTGGCATCGACGTTGCCCTCTTCATCAACCGTCACTCCAACTTTGCCCGTTGTAGAATCAGTAGTCACGGTGGCCTTAGGATCGGCCTTGCCGCCAAAGATAAAACTGCTTTCTTCGGTCTTCTCGCCCGTAGCCTTATTGGTAGTCACTTTATAACGCTCTCCGATTGAGCTGGAAAGCCATTTAAAGGGAGAAAGACTAAAAGAGACAGCCCCTTGATGACAACGTATCCCACTTGGCCCGGTAGCCAACCCATCTTCTGTCTCGGTGTATTGATAATTCAGGTTTGTCCCTATATCGCCGATGAGGAAGAGATTATTAAAGGTATAGTTCAGATCAATCGTGCCTACCTCTTCCCGCTTATCGGTATTCTCCCGATCGGCATCATAAACATCTCGCACCTCATATTTGGTGCTTATCCTGGGCCAGGCTGGCCACTCTCCACTCCAACCAACCGCCATAAGCCGATGCCTCAGCACCGGCGACCCATCTTCAGAAATAATCGGCTGCCAGAGGTCGTAAGAGGCAGAGAGCTTCTGATGGTCAGCCAAGGCATAATTAGCGCTGAACTTATAACTTTCCTTGTTTTTATCACTATCTAAGGAGGGACGATCCATAGGGGTAAAGTTTTCCTCTACCCGACGGTATGAACCGGACAGACTTACCCGATCAGCAATCTTAGAAGTGGCTTCCAACTTAAAGGCTGAATCGTCCCTGGCTTCTTCCATTTCACTACCTTCGCTTTGGGCAAATTCCGTGGAGATATTTAGTCCTTCCCCCATACTATATCCCAGATCCAGACCATAGACCTGATGTTTAAAGGTATCCGTCTTGACCTTTCGTCCACGCCAGGAGTTGGCGTCATCAAATTTGGTCAAATATGTGGCTCCAATGGTGACGTGGTCGTTAATTTGGGTGCTTCCCCGAAGTCCGCCAATGTATCTTCGGTAGCCTGTTTTGGAAGGAAGATACTGATAAGAGACCGTAATTAACTGAGGGTCTCCTTCCAGGGTCTCACTCCTTAACGGCATGAAGAAGACGATTTTGCCTTCCTCGTAATCAATAGAATAGTCGACGCCGCGCCTCTTAGTGTGGCTTTCGATAACCAGGTTTACAGTATCGAGTATATCCCTGACTTCGGTCTTGACTACTTCCGTCCCCCGAAGGATAGGGGCGTGAGGAAGATAATAAGGACCGCTGGTCCCATCGGCCGGAAGCTCGATATAGGCGGAGGCCCCTTTGGCCTGAGCCCCAATCGCCGTAAGGGTATGCCTGTCTCCTTCATTATATGCCTTGAGGCCAAAAAGGGATTGGTTATATAGGGAGAACTCTGTGCCCTTAAAACCAAGGGTCTGGTCTCCCAGAGAGAGGTAGGAATTCCGGTGGGCTAATTTCAAAAATAGCTCCAGGTTGGAATCGTCTTCAGGTTTGGCTAAAAGAGGGATGTCTGTATTCTCCTTTTCTCCCTGATATTGAGAGTTATATCTGACGCTGCCCGTAAGTTTATAGTCATGCCAGACAAAAGCGGTTCCATTAGTAGCTAAGTTAAACTTAAAGTCCTGAGAGTAATTAGGGCTTAACTGTGGATTTCCGTGGCGGACACTGTCTTCATCTCCGCTGATATTTGTGTTCCTTCCTTGCCAGGCCCCGAATCCGTTGATCATTAGATCGGTGCCTGAATCGGGATTAACGTAGCGGAAGGCCTCGGCTGAGCCAAAAGAAATTAAGATAATAATGAGAGCTAAGGCAAATGAATTTAGGTGAGAGAGCTTGGTCCGGTTCATCTTAGAACTTCCTCTCCTCCAAAAACCAGTGATCTATCTCATCCTTCCTGAACCTCCAGCTTGATCCTATCCGGTGGGCCGGTATCTGCCTTTCTTTACACATCCGATAGATACTTGTTTCATGGAGCTTCAGATATTGGGCTAAATCTCTGACCGTCATAATTATTGTTTGATTGTGCTGCATCTTTATTACCCCCTTGATTTTTTCCTCAGGTGGATAGACTGAAGGTGGAAGGCCTTGGACAATCTTCAGCCTATTTACCTGAGCAGTCTCTTCTTTATCTACTATTAGTATAACATATAGATTTTTTTTTGTCAATATTTGTTAAAATATTTTTTTGCTATAAATTTATATCATTAATTTTCAATATTTATTATTCTTACCTTACTGATTACTAACCTCCCCCGAAATATTGCGACCTGTATGATTAGAAATTATCAACAATGGCAAGGGAGGAGGTTAAAGTAGAGGGAAAATTTTGTCGATAATAATGGTAGCGAAATAAAAAAGGAGGGCTACCAGAGATGGGGAGTTATAAGATTGTAGTGAAGGTGGATATAGAGGAATGTGCTGAGGAGGGAGGGAATGGGTTAGAGTGGCTTTTGTTCCATTGAGACTTTTTGCCGGATCATCAAATTTAGCTTAACTCAAAGCTGAATTGGTAAGTTGGATACTGTCTTAAAGGCCATTCAAGGTCACTCACCAGCAAAATTCAGAGCCACAATCTTGATATTTTAGTTGGGCAAATTAGAATTGCTGATTGTCGGGGGTTAAAATAGGCCTTATTATAAATTTCAACATACCTGTTTTGAAAGACAGAATTAAGAGACTTGTCCTTTAGATTTTTCTCAGTGTCTCTGTGTCTCCGTGGTGAGGTGAACGGTTAAATAATATTTAACTTCTGATAATTCCAGAATCTGCAAAACAGCCTTGATTAATTAGAGTTAAAAGTTATCCTTCATGAAAATGCTCGGCCAGCCAAAATAAGAGATGTAATTAACTGCAAATAAATTACTTGCAAATTCCTGCCTCCTGTGGTATAATTGGATTAAAAGCAATAACCACAACCCCAAAAACAGCAGGAGGCAAAGAAGCATGAAACCTACCAGAGAACAAAGTCCTTATCCTAAACAGTGTCTGAATAAAGTATTTACTTGGTTTTTCGTCATATTTCAAAAGGAATTTCGTCAAAATAAGGTGATCGCTTTCCAAACGATCATGTTTTTAGCGTTGGCTCACTTTTTCGGATTTTGGCATCGTTTCAAATCGCTACTTGAGAAGGGAGAGATCGGTTTACACTTTTTGTTCTCCAACCGGAACACAAAAAAGTCCCAAACTGGCTTTCAGAGCGGGAAAAGGCTGTTTATGTTTGCTGCACAGATTGCCTAAAATTGCTAAAAGTGTAAAGCTGCTATTTCAGCATTTTGAAACGATGCCCGGATTTTACAATCCAAAGCAGCTAGCTGATTTTCTAGGCATTTCTCATCAACAATTTTATACTTGTCTTAAAAAATGGAGTCTTTATTACCTTCAGGAAATGCTCATTCGCTTTATGGTAAAACAGGCCTCTGAACATCTCAAACCTCTCTTAAAAAAGAGTGAAGCGACCAAATCCAGAGCTAGCGTTACCATATCAGTCGACAACAGTGTGATTGACCGGCTGGGAAGAATGCTTCGCTGTACGTGGAGTTGGTACAGCGGTCGTTGTAAGAAGGTAATCAATGGTAATGACTTGCTTGGAATTGTGCTCACTATCAGTGGCATTGTTTTTCCCTTGTATTTACTTTTTTGCTCCAAACAAGGTCGTGCCCATACCGATAAACCGAGTTTACTGATCGCTATGTTAACACGTCTGAAAGACGAATTTGTCAAAGAAGATATCGATCTAACTGCCTTCCCTATCACTCTGGATTCGTGGTTCGTGTCCGAGTTCTTAAAGCAAGAACTCCATCTACTTGGTTTTCATAAGATTATTATTGCAGGGAAAGGAAACTATACCTTTACCATCAACGGGAAAAAGCAGAAAGCATCAGAGTGGAAAAAAGAGATTCCACTGTCCGAAAACCAATGGGGTATTGATGTGCCCTCCTGCAGAATCGAAGCTCATAGTCCGACATTTGGTAAGACCGTCCTCTTTTTCTATAAGAAAAGCACCACACGTAATTATTACTTAATGGATTTTAGTAAGACACTAATGCGTAGCGCCGAAATCTGGCATATTTGGAAACAGCATTATCTTATTGAATGTTTTTGGAAAACTCTCAAATCCACTTTCAAAATTAAATCTATGCAACTACAAGGTGATGGTCTTTATGCCGGGTTGCTAATCAAAGTAATATCCTATTTGGTAGCAATGCGATTGAAAGCCCAAAGAGCTTTTTCGAAATTGACTATTACGCAAATTACGAGAAAGATTAGGCGAGAATATGACTTAGAAACACTCATGACAGAGCATTTTCATCTGTCAATTCTCTTAACCTGAAAAACATTAGGCAAATACGCTGATTTCAGAATTATC
>JBFMHI010000178.1 GCA_040753085.1 bacterium
ACCACCCTCCCCTAACCCCTCCCATCAAGGGAGGGGAAGCTCTTATGCCGACGCTGTCGGTACAAAAGGAGATGAAACTTAACCCATAGCACTATAATCTGTAATGAGCTTACTTTTTTAACTTGATCTCGAGTAGATACATCTGCATTAAACTTATTTCAACGACTGCCCAAAAAGGTGGCGGGTTAGAATAGCTTACAAAACCTCCCGGAGGTTTAGAACCGGCGGGAGGTTGGACGGTTGAATGCTGAGTAAGCGGCCTTCTAACATAACGTTGAGGATATTCACTCTACTCGGCATAACTGTTGTTCTATTATAGTTTTGATTTCATCGTTAAGGGAATGATGGTGTTTGTGAGCCAGATTAGCCAGTTTTGCCTGGACTTCGGGTGAAAAATGTAAGTGAACATCTTCAGAGTAATGTTGATATATCTCGATTTTTCGGGCTGCTTCATGAGGGAAAAACATTTCTCCACAGCGATCGCAGACATCAACAGTTATATCAGGAACAGTGATTTCTTTTCCCTGGGACTGGAAGGTGTAATTTATAGTCCGTGGAAACACTCGTCCCTGGCAATTAGTATCTGAAGGACAGGGATACCCTTTAGATGGCATAAATATTTTATCTCCTTTCGTGAAACTCGATGTTCAAGTTTTTTCGACCTACGCCCTCAGACTTTCAGGGGTTGAAACCGCTAAAGCGGTTATGATTCTGGATGTTATCCTATCCGTAACACCCTGATAAATCAGGGTGCTAAACTCAATAAGCATGAGAATAGCACCCCGATTAAAGGCACACCTTTGGAAGGAAGTAAAGGCATAGGCAGGGAGGTATGATGTTAGTTAACAAGCTAATCAGGGCCTTTTGTCTGCTATTATTATCAGCCACTCAAGTCCTGGCTAGTGGCCGGATTGAAGTGAAAGAGAAGGTGACCCTCAAGGGGCCGGAGATTACCCTGGGGGAGGTGGCTGAAATATCTGGGATGCCCTCAGAGTTATCCGCTGAGCTTAAACAGATTCGGCTTGGCCGGGCACCCTTGCCCGGTCGGACAAGAAATATTAGATCAAGCTACTTAAAAATATTCCTTAACCGCTATGCTGAGGCAGGTTTTATCCTCGACTGCCCGGATCAGATTGAGATAACCACGGCCTCCCAACCTTTAGATGTAGATGCCTTGATTGAGGCTGCCTATTCCGCTCTTTTAGAAGGCCTCGGGCTTAATAAGGCGGAATGCGGAAGGCGGAATGCGGAGTCAGAGATGACAGAGGAGATAAGGGAGAAGGGAGGAGACAGAGGCGGCGGTTTTCAGACAGTGGTTGAGGTAGTTAAAAGACCTGGAGAGATGATCCTGCCTGAAGGAGAGGTAAAGTTTGAGATCGTTTCTCTCCCCTCACCCGGAACCAGAACGAGCCGGCTGTCCATCCCGGTCAAAATAAGGATTGACGGAGAGGAGGAATATCGGAGAGTGCAGGTAGGGTTTATGCTAAAACGATTTCAGTCGGTGGTGGTAGCGGCCAGACATCTTGACCGGCATCATTTACTGGCCGAGGAGGACCTGAAGATAGCCTCTAAAGAGATCAGGGGGTCATCCAGGAAGACCTTTTACCAAACGCCTGGGGAATTAATTGGCTACCGGACTAAGCGGTCAATTCAGGCAGGGACTCCCTTAACCGAGGCCATGGTTGACATCCCACCTCTGATTCATCGGGGAGATATAGTGGTCCTGGAGACCACCTGGGGAGACATTACTGTTTCGGCCCTGGGACAGGCCCGCCGTGACGGTCGGGCAGGCGAAAGGATCGCCGTGTTGAATTGCGATTCGAAAAAGGTAGTAGAAGGAAGGGTCAACGCCGAGGGAATAGTAGTGGTGGAAAGATCATACCCATAGGGGGATGTCACTTTGGACTAAAGATTTCTGATAAATTTGCCGATGAAGATATTAAAGAACTGGGAAGGGGGAAACCACAATGAAACTATCTGGAGGTAGAAAGGACCTGCTCAGTGGGCTGGTCTTTATTTTTTTAGCCGGTGTAGTTACGCCAGGGCAGGCAATCTCTTTATGGTCTGAAAGGAGTAATTACTTTATTGACCATAAGGCCAGACAACCAGGAGACATAATTACTGTTCTCATCACTGAATCTTCTAATGCTACTCACGCCGCTTCGACTAAACGAGATAAGGACGTTAGTGTTGATGGCGGCCCCACCAGTGTAACCAAAAATCTTCTCGACTTTCTTCCCTTCTTTGGAGGAAAAGCTAAGAGCGCCTACAAGGGGAGCGGAAGCACTACCCGGCGAGGAGCCTTAACGGCCACCATTAGTTGCCGGGTGGTCAAGGTTCTGCCTAATGGAAACTTAAGTATAGAGGGCTCCAAGAATATCCGGGTAAACAGCGAAGAAGAAGAGATCATCCTCTCCGGAGTAATCAGACCGGAAGATATTTCTTCAGATAATACCATCCCGTCTACCTATGTTTCCGAGGCCAATGTCCGTTATAAAGGAGGACTCACCTTCAGTGACCAGGAAAAACCAGGGCTGTTTAAAAGAGTCCTGGCCGGCATAGCTAATTTCTGTTTCTAATCGGCTTGGCCGTTTCGAGTTACGGATTTGACACCTTTCCAAACTCGAAACTCGAAACTTAAGTGGGGAGGGATAAAATGTTAGTAGCGATTATGAAGCGGCAGACCATTCTTTGGCTCTTTTTTCTACTCTTGCTGGGGGCTATTCTTTATGCCGGAACGATTAAGGCCCAGCCGGAGACCAGGGTTAAAGACGCAGCCCGGGTGGCCGGCGTAAGGGAGAATCAGTTGATCGGCTATGGCTTAGTCGTGGGGCTGAACGGCACGGGTGACAGCAGTAAGGCCCTTTTTACCAACCGGTCGCTGGTCAGTATGCTTGACCACCTGGGGCTGACCGTAGGGATAAACAATCTCAAGGTTTCCAATGTCGCGGCGGTAATGATTACGGCTGATCTGCCAGCCTTTGTCCGAACCGGCGACAGGATCGATGTTACCCTATCTTCACTGGGTGATGCCAAGGACTTGGAGGGGGGGGTCCTCCTTCAGACGCCGCTCTATGCAGCCGACAAGCTGGTTTATGCGGTAGCTCAAGGTCCTGTTTCTATTGGCGGGTCCAATGTGAATGCCGGTGAGGGACTGAAAAACCACCCCACCGTAGCCAGGATAACCAGGGGGGCTATTGTGGAACGTGAGGTTGTTTCTGCGGTGGCTGAGGGAGATACTATCCCGCTGGTCCTGAATCGGCCTGATTTTATTACGGCTTCCCGATTGGTTGAGGCGATCAACGCCGTTTTTGGTTCTCAAACTGCCCAGGCAAGAGATGCCTCCTTAGTAGATGTGAAGGTGCCGGCCCAATACCAGGAAAATCCAGTTGGTTTTGTGGCTATGCTTGAGGAGTTGAAAATTAAACCGGATACCATTGCCAAAGTGGTTATTAATGAGCGGACAGGGACAATAGTGGTCGGGGAAGATGTAAAGATTTCTCAAGTGGCTGTTTCTCACGGTAAGCTTTCCCTCACTATTGAGGCCGAGGAAGAGGCCTTAGGGGAGGGGAAGGAAGCTGAAGAGAAGAAGGCCACCGCCGCCACGGTTATGGAAAAGAAACTGGTTCTTATGAAGGAGAGCGCCAGGATTGCTGATGTCGTAGCGGCCCTGAATTCAGTGGGGGCGACTCCCCGGGATGTTATCGCTATCCTGCAGGCCGTTAAGGCGGCCGGGGCATTGCAGGCAGAACTGATTATTATGTAAAATCGTAATTATTCAGCCACTGATTAACACCTATCAGGTCATTTGACCCCTAGATAAATGTGTGGTAGAATTTATCAAAATCTAATTAAGGGGGATCAAGATGAAATCACGGATTAGCACGGATAAATAGCCGATAGCAGAGGACAGAAGACAAAGGTCAAAGGTTAAAAGGTGGTAGGGGCAACCCTCTGTGGTTGCCCAACAAAGGTGGTAGGGGCAACCCCCTGTGGTTGCCCAACACAAGAAGGGCAGGCACAGAGGCCTGCCCCTGCTTAAGGTAAGATGATTAATCCAATTAACCTTCACCAGGATATATTGGGGAAAGCTCAGATTGATTCCCAGCTTGATCAACTGAGGCAAATGGGCCAGGTAAATAATTTTGCCGACCAACTGCGACAGATTCAACAGGAAGAAGGGATGTCCGAACCCAAGAAAGGGGAGAAGGCCAAGCTCCTCGACCTCTGTTATAAAGTTGAGTCTATGCTGGTTTACCAAATGGTTAAAGGTATGCGCAGTACAATCCACAAGACCGATTTCCTCGAGGCCGGCATGGCCGAGGACATCTTCCAGGACATGCTTGACCATCATCGGGCAGAAGATATGTCCAAGACCGGCAATTTTGGGCTGGCCAAACAACTTTACGCCCAATTAAGCCGCTATCTGTAATCTGGCCAATGATATCCCTCAGGTGGATAGGTCTTAGTGGCTAAGTAGGACAACACGGCGTAACTTTCTCGCTGGTGTAACTATTCAGCCACAGATTTACACGGATGAAACACTGATTTTTTGGGCATTGTCTCATTTCGGTCAGAAACAGCCCTAAAAAGTGGTAACAGTTTTGGCCGAAGAGACAATACGCCCCTTGTATTTTGAAGGTTGTTTTTTAGACCTTCTGGTGTTATATATACCTAAAAACCTATATTGTTTCTAAAAGCTCAAAGAAATCGTAGGTGGGGAGCTTTACTCCCAAGATTTCTGCAGGGGATTTGCCTTCACGCTTTGAGCCTTTAACAAATGTATGAAGGTTATGATAAAGAGCAACCAGATAGATGAAGCTCTCACTGGTAACTACTCAGCCTCTATATAGTAGCCTTACCTAGCGAAACCACAACATATTGTGTTTAGGTGTTTAAAAGTTAGCTAAAATTCCTAAAAAACGGCTTTCTATGCAACCTATAAAAGGAGACGAACCACAATATATTGTGTTCTGTAAGCTTCAAAATCAATATGTGGTGGCTGAGTAGTTACTCTCACTGAAACGTTTCTTTATCTGCTGATATGGTCTGATGATGCTATTAACACATTCTACAGCACTGGAGCTTCTAAGGGTTGCATTAAGGATATCGATTATTTCACTCTTTATCTCATCATATCCCTCGCAAGATTCTTGTAATACTTTCTCTTTGAGAGTATCTTTAACGGATAAAATGGCTCTTCTTTTGCTGGGAACTCCAGAAACAGGGTTTTTCTTGGAACAATTGATCTTATCCTGATACCAGCTTTTGGGGGATGGTTCACCTTACTGTGAAAGCTTGCGGCTAAATTAGAAACCCGTTTTTTCCGAAAAAACGGGTTTCTGATCTCGTGTAATCCGAGTAGGTTGCCCCGAATTATTGAGGAAGATACGAAGGACCCGCCAGGTTTCACAAGAAAAATGGACGATTTGAACCGTCCCGCTTTTGGCAATGTGATTTATGATCTCCTCTTTAGTGAAGGGGGTCTCTTTAATATCTATTTTTCCAAGCCTGATTTCAAGCGGAACTTCCCCCTAAAAATCACCTAAAAAATAGACCTAACTCTATATATATCAAGAGGATACAACTAAAATATGTTTAAAAAGTGTGCCTACGAATATTTTTAATATTTTTAAAAAAATACTT
>JBFMHI010000179.1 GCA_040753085.1 bacterium
TACTTCATTAAGTGCTTTGATCATTGGTAGGACCTCTGCTTTCTTTATTGCTGTGTTTATTGCTGGCTATGCGTTACTATTTTACCACATATAACCCTGTTTTACAAGTGCGGAATGCAAGTTTAAAGGCAACTCTACATATTCTATCCCCGGGATGGCCTTTATTGCCTCTCTGGGTGGTTCAAAGACCTTACAGCCCCGACCCAAATCACAGGGGTCATGGTAAGCCACCCGGCCATTCATTCCCTTGAATTTGACCTTGCCTGAACTGATCAGGCGGTGCATGTATTCCGTATGGTGAAGGAACTCCACCCCTGGAAGGAGATGGTCATACTCATGCTTAAAGGTATGGTAACAGGAAGCGCAATTAAAGACAACCTGTTTGGCTTGCATCTTCTTTATAGTTTTAACATTTTCATCCCGCAGCCACTGCCATTCTTGAGAGAGACCGGCCACAATAAGCGGAAATCCACAACACCATTCATTTTCAGCTAAGAGGGCCACGTCTTCACCCACTTGATACAGCAGGTTCAGGTTGGCCTCGGCCACGGACGAGATAGCTGGCGAAAAAGAGGTCATGCAGCCCACAAAATAGATGACATCTGCCTTATCCTTACCTAAATAGGCCTCGGCCGGTACATCGTCCAAGAACTCACCCCACATTGCCCGGTCTGCATTGGGATAGTTCAGGACATTATGCTCTTTTTGGGCCGCTTCCAGGGCAATGTTAATGGCCTTGGGGGCGAACTTTTCTCTAACTGCATCTTCGCGCATTGAGACCCGCAGGCTCCGGGTATTGATCTTGACCGGACAAACCTCCTTGCACCGGCCGCACAGGGTGCAGGTGTAAATCTGGGTGGCCAACAAATCCTGGGCACTCTTGGTTGGCGGATCGTGGTCTATCAGGGAGGAGAAGAAGCCATATTTCTCTCTCAGCCTTTCTCCATAGGAGGAAATAACCCCGCCTGAGACGGCATGCTCATCCCTGGTATGTTGATAAGCCACACAATGGTCGGCACAGATGCCGCACTTAACACAACCGTCTATCTCTATTAACTGCCGCTTGGAAAAGGGGGTCTCATCTTCTGGCCGGCTGAAGATATGATGCTCTTCAGAAAGAGAATTGAAGATCATAGCGATTGGGGCGGTAACAATGTGCCACAGCTTGCGATTAAAGGGAATAGAGCCGACTAAAGTGGCCAGAAATATACCGGATAAAGACCAGGTCATAATGTAGAAGTCAGGCCAATGAAGACCTAAAGGGGTAATGGCCTTGGAGAGTCCATAGCCTACAAACCAGTAGGCCGCAATCGAATCCGGCACATGGAAGGCCAGAATGCTCACTGCCTCGGCTAAGAACCGCAGGCTAAACCAACCGCCTAACAGAACCACGGCAAAGACATCCATCCACTTCATCCTAAATACGTATGCCCGCTGGATGAACCGGCGATAAATAAGAATGCCTTCACCCACGACTAAAATGAAGAAACCAAACCCGTCGTTTAACAAGGCATACCATGCCTGAGTGGAGTTGAAGGTGGCTTCAGTCACCGTGCGTAGGAAATAGAAGTCGGAAAACGGCGAGTAAAAAAGGATGCTAAGAGGCGAGATGCCGCCCAGTTCCGGCAGGCCAGCCGCTTTGATGTGATTAACCATAATGATGCCGATATAGCTCACGATAATGGAGAACATAGCCACACCCCGCAGGATGTTCTCTTGGAAAAGCCGCCGGTGGATAAAGGTGTCAAGAATGGCGGATAGAACCTGCCTGATCTTTCGGCTGAATATGATCCCTACCGCCCCTCTAATGGTCCGGCCAAGGCCAGGGCCAGTCCCTTTTGTCCAGACATAGAGGTTGTTGATTACCCCAAGAATGAGGACAAATGTCCCGATCATAAAAACAGCGGCACTGAAAGAATCAAAGAATGGATATTCGCCTAACATCTTTCTAATCAGAGCACAGAACCCAGACCGGAATAAGTTATCTGTGTTCTGGGTCCTGTTATTCTCCTGGTTTCATTATGTAGACTTCCCAATAACCTTTGTCTTCCCGCCTGATTGAGTCTATCAGCAGCCCTTTCTTCTGGCAAAAGGCAGGAATCTCCCTGGTTACCGAGGCCTCGGAATCGCATAGCATCTTCACTACTTCTCCCTCATTCAGGCCATGAGTCGCTTTTTTAGCCATTACCAGAGGATAAGGACATACCCGACCCAAAACATCCAGCTCTTTGATGGGCGCTACCGTCTTTATATCTACTTCCGACATATTTAATACCCCCCTTCCGATTTCGGATTGTGGATTGCGGATTAAAGAGCTTTTATTCCCCAATCCGAAATCCGAAATCGATACATTTTGCATTCAGAAGAACATAACTTGATCGCACCTCTCCATCTCTTTTAGTATCTCTTCAAAGCCGACCATCTCCAAATCTACTTCCGCCCCCATATCTTTGCCATCTATCAACCGCTCTTCCTTTATTTCAAGTCGCTGCAAATCTTCTTTACAGACAAACATCTTCATATCAGAGGCCAATTGGTTCTTTATATGCTGTTCGGTGCTTATTATGCCATAAAACGCTTCTGACCTCTGATTCTTGATGCAATTCAGCACTCCATCCGCCACAAAGGCCATTATTGGCTCTACCTCTTCATCAATATGGATGTCGGCCACATAGCAGGCCATGGCATGAGTAATGGCCAGCTTTGGGTTCTCACTCTTATAGGGGGGTCTTGAGACTACAAACAATATCTCTTTGCCCATTTTTATTCACCTCCTATATGCAACACCCGGTCGCTTTGGGCCGCTTTGGCCACATACCAATCCATGCTATGAACCGTTATCCCCTCGATAACCTCTGCCTTGTGTATTCCCCGAGCAGCAGCGCATGCCTCACATACGGCTACTGAGACGCCTTTTTCTGGTAAGGCCGTTATCTTTTCTATCAGATAAGAGTAGTCTTTAAATGATTTCTGTCCCTTTCTGGCCAGGGTGGTGGCATTACCAGAGAACCACAGATTTACCGTATGCCCTTTATTAGCCGCAGCCTCGGCCAGCTTAAGGGCAAAATCAGAATTCATCGAGCCGACCAGGGAAGAGAAAAGGCCAATGCTTAATGTTGCCATTATTCCTACCTCCAATATTAAGTTTTGAGTTTCGAGTCTCGAATTAAGAATCTTTATAGCCAGACTAATTTCTCATAATCATTCATCATCAAGTCCACCACGTCTAAATATGTAACTACGCTCACCTTACTATCCACCTCAGAAGAGGTAAATCCTCTTGTTTGGAGGTCTTCTGTCAGGACATAGTAATCTGCGCCTTCTTTCTGGAGCAACGGTGAAATCATTCCGTCTTCTTTAATCACGGCATGATAGATGCCGTTTTCGACTAAAAACACCCCCAGCTTTTCTGCCTTTAATCTATCAAGCATCTTTTCATTTCCACGCAGATCACTCACAAACACCCCCAGCCTCATCCTATCTCCTCCTTTTACTCTTCCTTTTTGATCAAAAGCCGAAAGGTGCCGTCAGAGTTATCTATCACTTCAATGGGATAGTTTTTCTTCTTGCAGAAGTTTGGGATAGATTCTGTGGCGGCCGGCTTGTAATCAGTAACCACCTCCAGTATCTGCCCGGACTCCATGGTCTTAAGGGCATCCCTGGCTTCCATCACCGTATAGGGGCAAATCTTGCCCGTAATGTCAACTACCTTATCAATCTTACTACATGTTAGGCCCATTTTTCTTTCACCTCCCTTACTCAGAAGACAGAGGCCAGATGTCAGAGCATTGGCTGCCTTCTGTCCTCTGTCTTATGTTTTCTGTTTTTGTAAGCGTTCAGCCCCTAAGGCACAAACTCGATCCTCGATGCTCGATTCTCGATGCTCGATTCTCGATGCTCCATCCTCGATGCTGGTAAAGGATCCAGCATCCAGCATCGAGGATCGAGCATCCAGCGTCCAGCCTCATAGGATGAACGGTTACCTGTTTTTTAGGCGAAATTCATTACCTTGTTTGCCACAATCAGATCGACCAATTGGGAATAGTCGATTGTCTCGGCCTTGCCAGCCAATCTATCCTTCAGTCCCCGAACCTCTACATCGTCTTTCATGGCATAGATCTTGCCAGGCATAGTAGAGGGATCAAGATAGACACCATCCTTGATCAGGACGATTTGAGCCTCGGTATCCAATTTAGCTACCCCGGCCGCGATTTCTCCATTGGGTTTATCGACCAGATAAACAGCCATATCTTTTCACCTCCCTTAAATCAGAGGTCAGAAGTCAGATGTCAGATAACAGATGCCAGGTTTTATCTGTGTTCTGGGTCCTGTCTTCTGTCCTCTGCTCTTACCAGTCTAAGTTAAAATCAGCCACTGCATACAGTGCCCAGGTCTCCTTTCTGGGAATCACCGTCATATCGTACGCCACTTCCTCCGGGGAGATGCCCCGGGCCTCCAGGTCTTCCTTAACGGCATAGTATTTGACCCCTGCCTTCCGAAGGGTCCCTTCATAGCCCAGGTTTTCTGCTCGATCAGCCCCTTTTAGGCAGTAATAGACGCCATCGCCCTGAAAGAGCAGGGTGACTTCATGTTCGTCAATACCCGCGGTGGCGCCTACGGCTGCACGCCAGCCTTCTGTATAAAAGACCGTTCCATAAGGCGCCCGATTAAAATGATAAAGCAACTTTCTGGTAGCCATTAACCTCTTCGCCTCCTTTTTCATCAGATTGTCAGAGGTCAGAAGTCAGATTATAGGGTGTTACCTTCTTCTGTCTCCTGTCTTCTGATATTAGAGCGTCACCAATGTGTCAGCCTCGCCTATGATGTCAGCGAAGTCAGGCAGTCCACCGACCTTGACGCCCTCGATGAACTCCTTGCCGTTTTCCAGACCGCGGCCATTTACACAAATCCCGCAGGCAATAATCCTGGCGCCTTTTTCTACTAACCTTTTCATGCCGGAGACAGGCAGATTTTTCTCTTCTGTGCCAGGAAACTTCTGGTGCTTAATAGGGTTGTAGACGCCATCAAGATACCAGAAGGCCTGGACTTCGTGTCCCTTGTCCAGGGCTGCCTCGGCTATTTTAGTAAACACCTTGTAATTCTCAGTCTGCCATGGTCCTTCAGTAAGCAGCATTCCTATCTTGGCCATATCTTCTTCACCTCCTTTCGGGTTTATTTATCTTGACGTAACTATTCAGCCACAGATTTACACGGATGAAACACTGATTTTTTATTTAAATCCGTGAACCGTGTCCGTAAGGCAACCACAGTTGGGCAACCACAAGGGGTTGCCCCTACAGACAACCACAAGGGGTTGCCCCTACTCTCACCTTTGTCTTCTGTCCTCTGCTATCTGCTATTTATCCGTGCTAATCCGTGTTAATCTGTGGCTAAATAGTTACATCTTGACAATCCCAATCGTAACCGTTCAGCCACAAAGCCACTAAGCCACGAAGAGAATGATAGAATAGCACACGGATGACACAGATTTTGGCGGATTCTCACGGATTTTTTCTAATAAAT
>JBFMHI010000180.1 GCA_040753085.1 bacterium
CTTTTGTCCTGACAGCGTCGGCATAAGAGCTTCCCCTCCCTTGATGGGAGGGGTTAGGGGAGGGTGAAATAACAAGAGTAATAATATTGCCCGCCAATTTCACCCTCACCCTATCCCTCTCCCATCAAGGGAGAGGGAATTTTGCTTTGTCTCTCAACTAACTGCTTAACTTAGTTTTGAGCAGTTACGAGAGAGGGAAGGCAACGAGAGAATGAAGATCAAGTCCTTCGAGTTCAATTTAAGAGAATTGGCTGGATCGATGGGCGACTTTGGCACGCTCTTTCCGTTGGCCATCGGCTATATCGCTGTCTGTGGTCTTGATCCGGCCGGACTTCTGGTGATGATGGGTCTGGCCAACATCGCTACCGGTCTTATTTACTGTCTCCCTATGCCTATTGAGCCGATGAAGGTCCTGGCAGTAATGGCCATTGCTCAGTGCTGGTCGCCATCGATGGTCTATGCCTCCGGCTTCGCCATGGGCGTAATCTGGCTGCTCTTAGCTGTTACCGGAATTATGGGTTGGATGGCCAAAGTTACACCTAATGCCGTTATCCGGGGTATCCAGGTGGCGCTGGGTGTGCTCTTAGCGGTCGAGGCGTTTAAGATGCTTTCGACCTGGTGGCTGCTTGGGATTATCTCCATCCTGATCGTGTTGGTCCTACGACAAAATCGCTATGCCCCTGCCGCCATAGTGCTGATGCTTCTCGGGGTGGCCATCATGCTTATCCAGGGACAGATCCAACAGGTTGATCCCCCTAACCTCAGCCTGCCAACTTTTACGGGCTTTCGTTTGGAAGAAATTTGGCAGACACTTCTTCTGGCTGGCTTTGCTCAGATTCCACTCACGGCTACCAATGCCGTCATCTCCACCTCATCGTTGATCAAAACATACTGGCCGGATAACCCTGTAAGTGAGAGACGGCTGTCACTAAATATGGGCATTATGAACCTGATCCTTCCTTTCTTCGGTGGAATGCCCTTGTGCCATGGCGCTGGTGGTTTAGCCAGTCAATATTACTTCGGCGCCCGAACGGGCGGGACGAACATTATTGAGGGATTGATCGAAATCTCTATGGGGTTGTTCCTGGCTGCTTCCATCGCCGGTCTATTGGCCGTCTTTCCCACTGCCATCATTGGAGCCATGATGTTTCTGGTCGGGATAGAACTCATTAAGTTCACCAGGGATATTCGCTTGAGTAAGGATTTGATCCCTATGGCCGCCACCCTCATCGTTTCATTGGCTACCAATATGGCTGGCGGTTTCTTGGCCGGGCTGGTAGTCTATCATCTGCCCCGGCTTGTTTTCAGGAAGAGCTGATGGATGACACCTGAAAGCTTACTCCACCAGCAATTCTAATTTTGAGGGATGGTTCACTTTACTGTGAAAGCTTGCGGCTGAGAGGTAGGGTGGGCACCGCCCACCAAAAAGGCGTAGATGGCGAACAGATTGGTGGGTAATGCCCACCCTACTTCTGCGGAAGGTTAACCGCGCCTAAAGTTTCACAAGAAAATGGATGATTTTGAACCGTCCCCGCGAATCTATTTTTTAATTCGCATTTCGCGATTCGCGATTAATAAGTTATGAGTGGCCCAAACGATAATCAAGACCTTTTTTCGCTACCCAACTACCTTTTTTACTTGACAAAAAGCTAATTTTGAGTTATAGTATATTTCTCTTTGAGGGCCATCAAGAAAAATGAGTTACTACATTATACGAGGAGGAAATAACAATGAAGAGATGGTTAAGTGTTGCCCTGGTAATGATTTTGTTTCCGGTATGTGCCGGGGCAGAGGAGATGCCTTTTGAAGATGTGCCTATTGATCATTGGGCATACGATGCGGTTCGAGATTTAGCTGAAAGGGGTGTCTTAAAAGGCTATTTTGAGGATGGTAAAAGATTTTACAAGGGAGAAAAGCCGTTAAGTAAATATGAATTTGCGGTGGCCTTAGAGAATTTAGTGCGGGCTTTGGAAGAAGAAATGGCCCTGGCTTCTCATAAACCCGGCCTTAAAACTCCAC
Source organism: bacterium (assembly GCA_040753085.1). NCBI lineage: Bacteria > bacterium. The sequence goes on from JBFMHI010000180.1 coordinate 2,020, forward strand.
CTTTACCACCCGGGCTTCCTCGAGAAGAAGGGACTTCATCCTTGTCGGCCACTGACTTAGAAAGTCTAAAACTTGTTATTGAAGACTTGAAGGCCGAGTCCGGGGCTAAACTGGCTCAATTGGATGAAAGAACAGAAAACATGGCCAAAGGGATAAAAAGAAATAAATACTTCAGTATCGGTTCAGTCATCCTGGCGGCCGTGGCTCTGGTGGTGGCGGTGGCTGATTAGAGCCTATCCCCAAACTAGTACCCTGTCAGATTTGATTTGATAGGTTGGTCTCTTATAGAAGCAATCCCCCTCACCCTACCCTCTCCCCTGAGGGGAGAGGGTAGGGTGAGGGGGAAAAGAGGCTCTACCCACAAATACTAACTTGACAAGGCACTAGGGCGATAGAAACCAGGTTTCTTCCAAAAACCTGGTTTCTGGTCAGGCAGGAGAGGTTTGGGGATCGGACATCGTCTTGTGCCGGTGAGATATATTGATTGCAAGTAAATTGGAACTTGATGATCAGTTATAGTTTGCTTTCCATGCCTGCTTCGCCTACTTTCTCGAAGAAGAAAGTAGGCTTTTGTTTTTTGAAAATTCTTTTTCTCTTAATACCCTCTTTTACGATGGCGGCTGATTCAGATACCGAGGCCATTTACCTTGAGCATGCGCGGGGGGCTGAATACCTGAGGCTTAAGGATGATGGCGGGAAGATCATTGTTTGGGGTGAAGTAAAACTAAGATACGGCCGGATTCACCTTGAGGCCGATAAAATAGAATTTGATCCTAAGACCGAAGAAATTCTGGCGACGGGTGAAAAAGTTACCCTCTGGGATGAAGATCATGAAATTACCGGCACCTCTCTTCTCTACGATTTCAAAGCAGATACAGGCACTATGCTTAAGGCCTCATCCTATGCAGAGCCTAACCTGTATCGTGGAGACAAAATAGAGCTGATTGATCGCCAGAGTCTTATGGTTAAAAAGGGGGGATATTCTACCTGTAATCTTGATCATCCTCATTATCATCTGGCGGCCAGGACCATTACCATCCGCCTGAAAGATTACCTGACCGCTAAAGATATCCTGGTCTATATCGGTTCTACACCCTTGTTTTATCTCCCCCTTTATTACAAATCTCTTAAAGACAAACGCTCCCCATGGTTCTTTAAAATTGGACATGATAGACGTGATGGCTGGTGGGTGAAAACAAAATATAATTATAGGTGGTATAATTCCCCGGCCTCTTTACTCCTTGACTGGTGGCAGAGGAAGGGTTGGGGAGGCGGACTGACTTATCAGTTGGAACTTGGCCAAGATGGAAAAGGCGATTTCAGGCTCTATCTTATTGATGAAAGAGAGGTAAAGTATGATTCGGTGACCAGGGAATATTTCAAAGGGGAGGAGATAAACAGAAGATGGAATGTCAAGGCTAATTACCATCAAAGCCTTTCCCCTACGGTTACAGCTAAAGCTTGGGTCTTGTTTCAAAGCGATGAGCTTATTGAACGTGATTATCTGACAGCGGGTGACTTCCCCAGGCGTCAGGAAATAAACTCTTCCCTCGCACTGACGAAAACCGACCCGGATTATTATACCTTGAACCTGGTGGCAGAAGGTAAAGATGAGTGGGATGAGGATAAAGGAAGATTTATCACTACGAGCGCCAGGCTGCCTTATTTGGGATTTTCTACTCGTTCACTTCAACTGGGAGAAATAGGCAGAAGCCCTGTTTACTATCAGGCTAACTTTAATCTAACCAACCAATTTAATCGAAGCGAAAATGATAGGGAAGAAAGTTACACCCTTCTTTTTGACACCGGTTATAAACTATATGGCTCAATAAAACTGAGCCCGAGGCTGACTCTTTCGCCTTCTCTTAATTTGAAAGGAAGCTGGGAAAACACGACCCACCAATCCTCGGAAGGCATTTTTATCAAGGCCGGATATGCCGGTCAACTGGGACTCAGAACCCGAATAACCAACTTTTTAGAAAACGATCTTACCTATGGCTTGAATCAGGATGTAATTAAATCCACCGAGGATGAATATCATGGAATTATCCTTCACGATTTAAAGACTGAGTTTAGGCTTCGTTTTCTAAAAAGCAAGATAACCTCTAAGATAAATACCCGTTATAATCTGAGAACCGGTAAAGGAGAAAGCCTGAGTTTTAAAAAGGAGAGATTTGATCCTGTTACGGCTGATTTGAATATCAATCCCCATAAAAACATAGGCCTTACGGCCCGGGGAAATTACCATCTGGCTACCTCCAGGATGGGAACGATAAGCCTGAATGCTGTTCTTAAATCTAATAGACCTCAAGGGGAAGGCAGTTTAACGGTAAGCTATATCAAAAGCGGCGCCGGTTACGATCCGAACATTGTTTTCACCTCGCATGTGGGTCTCAGGCTGATTCCAGAGATTACCCTGGAAGCCGATTTCAGATATAATGCCTCGGAGGGGAGACTGGACAGACAGGAATACATCATTGGTCGCGATTTACACTGTTTCCAGGCGCAGTTTTGCCTTAGTCGCCAGCCCAACCTTTCTTTGGGTGAAGAATGGAATACCCAGGCGAGTTTTAGACTTCGGCTTAAGGCCTCCCCTGGGGCTGAGATAGAATACTCTACGGAAGAAAAAGGACTGGCCGAATGGATGGACGTCTGGTAACTCACCATCTTCGATGCTCGATGCTCGATGCTCGATGCTCGAGCATCAAGGATCGAGGATCGAGGATCGAGCATCAAGGATCGAGGATCGAGCATCCAGGATCGAGCATCGAGCACCGAGCATCCAGGATCGAGGATCGAGCATCCAGGATCGAGGATCGAGCATCCAGGATCGAGGATCGAGCATCGAGGATCGAGCATCGAGGATCGAGGTAAATGAAATATCGAAATCCTATCCCTACCGTAGACATTATTATCGAGCTGGAAGGGCGTGGTATTGTGCTTATCAAGCGGAAGAACCCACCTTATGGATGGGCTCTTCCTGGCGGGTTTGTTGACTATGGAGAAAGTCTGGAAGAGGCGGCTGTTCGAGAGGCCAAGGAAGAGACATCTTTGGAGGTTAGCCTCGTAAGGCAGCTCCATACTTATTCCGATCCAGGCCGGGATAAGCGATGTCATACCATCTCCACTGTTTTTATTGCCAGGGCTAAAGGTGAACCGGTCGCGGCTGATGATGCCCTCGAACTTAAGGTCTTTAAACCGGACGAATTGCCCCAAGAACTGGCCTTTGATCACCGGAAGATTCTTGATGACTACCTGTTGGCGCGATATATCGGTAATCGGGTAACTACTCAAAACTAAGTTAAGCAGTTAGTTGGGAGACAAAGCAAAATTCCCTCTCCCTTGATGGGCTTATCCTTACCCACAAATTGGGTAAAAGGATGGGGTAAACAAGAGCCTGCCTTGATG
>JBFMHI010000181.1 GCA_040753085.1 bacterium
CCCGCTTAGGTTTTGTTCCATCGTTACCATATTTCTCTTTGATCTCGACAGCCAGCTAAAACTTAAAACTGTTAAAGGCTGGTAGCGGTGCAGGGATTCGAACCCCGGACGCCGCGGATATGAGCCGCGTGCTCTAACCACCTGAGCTACACCGCCACAACTTGAAACCCGACGACCCGCCACGCCACCGGGTGCCCCGAACTCGGAACCTGATTATTTGGTTGCGGGGACGGGATTTGAACCCGTGACCTTTGGGTTATGAGCCCAACGAGCTACCACTGCTCCACCCCGCGACGTATTATAGATGTCAGACGTCAGAAGCCAGATTATACAGACTCACTCCCCTCTCTCTTCTGACCTCTGTCTTCTGTCCTCTGATTATTTGGTTGCGGGGACGGGATTTGAACCCGTGACCTTTGGGTTATGAGCCCAACGAGCTACCACTGCTCCACCCCGCGACGATAATTGTTAATTGTTAGTAACTATTCAGCCACTGATTAACACGGATTAGCATAGATAAATAGAATGAGTTTAAAATATTAAAAAATAACAGAGGACATTATCCCAGGAGCATTTGAAGTTTACAATTTGGAAGAGAAAGAGTTGAATTTAAACGCTTCATATATAAAGAAATCAGTGTTTCATCCGTGTAAATCCGTGGCTAAATAGTTACAATTGTTATTGGTGCCGAGGGCCGGACTCGAACCGGCACGAGGCATAGCCCCAACGGATTTTAAGTCCGTGGCGTCTACCAATTCCGCCACCCCGGCTTAGGCACCCTCTAAGTAATTACTGACCTCTGAGAAGATACGGAAATTATGCCCCTCCTTAATTAGAGCCTATCCCAAAACCTCGGCGCGATGAAAGCCGATAAAAGAGACAGCTACAACTGCCGATAGATAGAGGCCGCCCCTCGTCGCTCCCTAACGTTCGCGGCTCGGATCGGTTTTGGGATAGGCTTTTAGTCAATAGGCTTTGTTACTTCTCTAATTTATTCTACTATAAAATATTGACCCTGTCAAGAAAAAATATCACCTCGATGTAGGGCAATCGCCGCCAATTTATCGACCTGCAGGGTTAGAAGTTTTCGTCCAAGACCGCTAAAATGCTGATGAGAATAGCACCCCAATTTATCGGGGTGAATCGGTAAAGAATAACGACTCAGGGTAACCGCTTGAAATCTTAAGGCGATTGCCCGGTGAGGCGTCAGCTTTCTGCTTGACTTAACCATTGATATATACTATAATGTAATTCTGGGGGAGAGGTAAATAGCCTGTTTTCATTCAAGATAGACAGAAACGCACTATTTACCTGACCAGGGAGCGATGGGCACATGCCCTTGATCAATTGAGAAAGATACGAGATAGTTTCTAAATATGGAAGCCAAACAAAAGGTCATTCTTTACGAGAAGACACGCTATTCAAAGCCAGATCAATGGCTTGTAAACAGCAGAGAGAAGCAGATAGTGAGGAAAATCCTGAAGAAGATAAACCTTCGGGCAGATAGCCTCCTGGATATCCCTTGTGGATATGGAAGGTTCACCTCCCTTTTCCTTAAAGAAGGACTTTCCGTCACCTGTTCTGACCTCTCGAAGGCTATGGTAGATAGATGTAAAGAGAATGTGACCACGGATCGCCCCCAAGAGAACCGGGGACAGATCAGTAGATTTGCCGTCAGCGACATCCGAAAACTCCCCTTTAAGGAGAACTCTTTCGACTGTACCTTTACCTTCAGGTTGGTTCAACATATCCCCTCGCCAGAAGAGAGAAAAAAACTGCTCCAGGAATTATCAAGAGTGACCAGGCGATGGGCGATAATTTCCTTCTACCGTCCCAGTCTGTTTCACATTTTGGCCCGAAAGATCAGAGGGTTGAAACACGGCATCAATATGCTCCTTCAGAAGGAATTCGTTAGAGAGGCAGAAAGTTGTAATCTGAAAGTGAAGGCAGTCTATCCTATCTTTCCTGGTTTACATGCCCAGGTTATATGCCTTTTAGAAAAATCTGAAAATCCGCTTCCTGAGCTTTTTTAGTCTCCTTTCTATCTGGATGAGGGTTATCCTCAACGACAGTATCCATGGCCGGCTTTCCTCTCTAAAGTAAAATCTGAAGAAAAGCTCCCTGTCCGGGTTGTCCGGGAAATCCATCCGCGCCAGGTCTTCAATCCTCAGGAGGAAGGAGAGCTTTCTCTTCTTCACTCTGGAGCGGTTCAAGTCCACCAGGTAAAGCTGTCCGTCCTTCATCAGGAAATTGCCCAGGGTGAGATCCTGGTGAAAGAGGCCAGAATCGTGCATTCTCTTTACATAACCGGCTAAAAATTGGAGGGTTTTTTTGGCCCCTTCTTCTCCCTCAGGCCGCCGTCTGAGGTAACTCCTCAAAGTCGGGACTTCCCCTAAGGACTCCGTAATATAGCAGGCTCTCTTCACAAAACCCCATTCTCTCTGCTCGAAGGCCCCTAAGGGCTTTGGAGTTGGAAGATTGTGGTCCAGGAGATGGTTGGCCACCCTTAAGGAAGAGATAGCCTTAGACTTAACCAGGGGACTTTTGAGGAAATGGAAGAGATTACGCCATCCGAAGCTTTTTACCACCACCTTAATCTCTTTCCCCTCTCCCGCCGCCTCTGGATAAACCGGGGTAAGCGGCACTTCAGCCACGACATTAGGGAAGTGGTTAAAGATCGTTAGGGCCTTATCCTTAAGGGAATCTATATCCTGGAGGAGGTTTAAGACCTCAGGATGGGATGGATCATAAAACCCTTTCCACCTTCCAGACTGAATAAAGTAATAAGAGCCAACCTGCGGCGCCATATATCCTTCACCTCCGCCGGCCTGCGAGGGCTGAGGAAATGTTTCCGCCAGTAACTTAGTATATACTTCTTCCGTCTTACTAATCATTGCCTCTTTACTAAATTCTTTCACCATCTCTTTACCCTTAATGCTCATTTGGTTAGCTAAGACTTTATCTTTAAGTAATCTTATGATCGCTTCGGCTAAACTTTTAGGGTCTTGTGGCGGAACAAGCAAGCCATTTACACCATCTTTAATAATTTCAGGAACACCACCAGTTCTGGTGGCCACTATGGGCACGCCGGCGGCTTGAGCATCCAAGAGTGAGGTGCAAAGTCCTTCTAAGTAGGAAGATAACACAAATAGGTCTAAGATAGTTAAAATCTGGATCACGTCTTCTCTGAACCCCAAGAATCTAACTTTATCATCTATACCCTGCTCTTGGCATAACACTTCAAGATCCTTCCTTAATTCTCCTTCCCCAACAACTAAATATTTTACCCGGGGTAGGCGCGATGAAACTATCGAAGCCGCCTTTAAGAAATTGGCGTGGTCTTTATGGGGCGCTAAAGCAGCAATTATGCCTGCTATTGGCTGAGTTGGGTCCAGTCCAAGCTCTGGATACAAATACTCAGCCTTCCCCTTAACCTCAAACCGGCTTAGATCAATACCACTATGAACAACTTCAATCTTTTCCTCAGCCAGCCCATCTTGTATTAACACCTGCTTAATCCCTGAAGAAATCGCCATTATTCTGTCTATCCCCCATCGGTACTTAAAATAACTTATCGGATTCTTTTTAATATGAAAGTCTACTCGTCTGGAAAGCACCACCTTTGGTCTGGAATTAAAAGTAAATGCGAGAGCTATTTGAGCCAAAGTATGGGCATGGGCTGAATGGATATGAATAATTTGCGGCTTTTCCTTGTGGATAAGCCGGGCTATTTGCCAGGCGGAGGCCATATCCCATTCTCCCCGCATCTTTACTGGATAAGTGGTTAAGCCTGACCGTTGACATTTTTTAAAAAGAGGCGCTTCTTTGGGGCAGGTTACAGCTACATGGTGACCGCGTTCTTTAAGTCCAGAGGCCAGGTAAAATACCTGGGCCTGTCCCCCACGCCAGGTCTTTTCTGAATCTAAGTGAAGTATCTTCATAGCTGAGATTTCTATCGCTCTCTCCTGTAACTACTCAGGTAGAGGCTGTAGGCAGTTAGAGTCTATCCCAAAACCTCGGCGCGATGAAAGCCGATAACAGCCTTCAGCCTACAGTCTAAACAACCTGAGTAGTTACCTGATAATTATCAATCTGTTCCAGTCCATTATCACACATAATTTGATAAACAATCTCTTCAGGAATATATTTCCGCTCCTGGTTATAATTAGGCGCTATTTTTTCGTGATACTGATGATAAACAATAGCCCCATAACGGGCTGATTTTAGTTTCAGCCCCTTTTTGGTAAATCTATCATGGATATGGCAGTCTTCTCCTCCCACAGGCCCCAGACAATCATTATAAAACCCGTTTATTTCGACTAAATCTTTTTTCCAGCAGGACCAATTACAGCCTTTTATTCCATTAACCGAGATCCTTTGTCTGATAAAATCAGGCAGGATAATCCCCTCTTCCCACCTGGTGCAATTATGAATCAATTTAAGAAAACTAATCTGCTTCGATAAGGAAGTATGGAGATTTATCTGCTGCGAAAAACACTCCTTTAAAAAAACCCTTCTACCTCCCAAATATTTCCCTGGTTCTCTTAAAATACAGTGATATTTCACAAAGTCTTTATGCGGAATACAATCGCCATCCAGAAAGATCAAGTAATCACTCGTAGACGCCAGTACCCCTTTATTTAAAACAATCGTCTTTTGAAAGCCTACATCTTTATACCAGACATAATTATACCTTAATTTTAATTCCTCTAAGTAATTTTTTATCTGCCCCCGGGTTTCTTCGGTTGAACCGTCATCGCATATTATTACTTCAAAGTCTTTCTCACTTTGATGGCTTAAACCAAATAAGGTTTTTTTGACAAATTCAACCTTATTATAAATAGAGACCAATACAGATGCTTTCATAGCCCGGCCTACTCGATGCTGGATGCTCGATACTCGATGCTGGATGCTCGAGGCTCGATGCTCGAGGCTCGATGCTCGATACTCGATGCTGGAGGCTGGATGCTCGATACTGGAACCGACATCGACGATCCTCACTCGACTGATGTCCTCCGCCCTCAATATCTCAAATCTCGTAACCGTTCAGCCACAGATGCACACAGATGAAACACGGAAAATCCGTGAGCCGTGTCCGTGATTCGGGTCTGTCCTTAGGCTGTAGGGACAACCCTTGTGGTTGTCCGTCTACGGAACGGACAT
>JBFMHI010000182.1 GCA_040753085.1 bacterium
ATCTTTCTCCCGTTCTCATTTAGTTCTCCTTTCTGCTGGGCTATTGAATCCTCCATTACATAACTCGGCAGAAAGGAGCTTTTTTTTTAGCTCTTTATATCATAACTCCTACCTATAAAAAAAATTGGTAACTACTCAGCCTCTATATAGTAGCCTTACCTAGCGAAACCACAACATATTGTGTTTAGGTGTTTAAAAGTTAGCTAAAATTCCTAAAAAACGGCTTTCTATGCAACCTATAAAAGGAGACGAACCACAATATATTGTGTTCTGTAAGCTTCAAAATCAATATGTGGTGGCTGAGTAGTTACAAAAATTGTATCGTAATACAAAATAGCCACACCCTTATGATTTTTAAAGAGCCGGATTGAATCGTGCTTTACCCTTTCGCTACCAAGCAGTTGGCTGTAGACGGCAAAGGTTAACCCTTCACATTCTTCTGACCTTAGTAATTGCCAGATCTTAGGGATATCCTCTCTTTCCAGTTCTTCATCAGCGTCAAGAATAAGTATCCAATCTGATTTGGCATAACTTAGAGAGATATTTCTGGCGGCGGAGAAATCATTCTCCCAGGGATGCTTATAGACCCTAGCGTCAAAGGAATGGGCTATCTCCATAGTCTTATCCTTTGAGCCGGTATCGACGACGATGATCTCATCGACCAGACCTTTCACACTTTCGAGACAACGAGGCAGTTGCTCTTCTTCGTCTCGAACAATCATACAAAGGGAAATAGTTGGATGTTTTTGCATATCACAACTCCCTCGACAGTTAAAAGTTCTTGCATGCCTTCGGGCCCAACTTATAAAATAGGGCACTTGCTTTTGGTAGCGGGTAGATTCAAATAGACCAGGAATACCAATGAGTTGCGAAGAACTTTTAACTGTCGAGTTAGTTCCAACAGTGTTTTAATCTCTGACCCTAATATAACACCGCATAAGTTTCTCCTTGGTTTCAACAGGGTTCGAGGATTCAAGGGTAGGTTTATGTTAATATTACTTGAATCCTGGAAGCCTTGACCCCTATCTGCGACTCCAAACCAGGGAGGAAGTTCTGCCGAGCTGGACTAATTTACCACAAGACATATTCTCTGTCAAACAAAACTTGCTGCTCTCCATGTGTGAAGAATGAAAGGTAACCGTTCAGGTATGCACGAATTAGCACGGATAAATAACACAGGACAGAAGGCGGAAGTGTAGGGACAGGGCTTGTCCCTGTCCGTGCTTGTCCATGTCCGTTCCGTAGACGGACAACCACAAGGGTTGTCCCTACAGCCTAAGGACAGACCCTAATCACGGACACGGCTCACGGATTTTCCGTGTTTCATCTGTGTGCATCTGTGGCTGAACGGTTACAATGAAAGTAACCGTTCACCTCACCACGGAGACACAGAGACACTGAGAAAAATCTAAAGGACAAGTCTCTTGATTCCGTCTTTCAAAACATGACAAAGGCATTCTTCGTAGGCTGACTCTAATGAACCAGGGACTAAATGCCTATGAACTTCTATTGCTGACCCAATTATTTGCGACCTGTACGGTTAGGCTGAGCCTTGGAAACCGCTAAAGATTGTGTCTCTGTGGTGAACGATTACAACGTTTTCTATTCCTATTCCAAAAACTTCTTGCCCCCAAATTCTTTCTATGGTAGAATTAAACTAAGAGGAGGCGTTTTTTCTTTGGCCAGACCTACTATATCTCTCTGTATGATCGTTCGAGACGAAGAAGAGCGTTTGCCTAAGTGCCTGGAAAGTGTCAAGGATTTGGTGGATGAAATTATCGTAGTCGATACAGGCTCGAAGGATAAGACCATGGAAATAGCCCGATCTTTTGGGGCAAAGCTCTATCAACATCCCTGGCCAAATAGTTTTTCTGCCGCCCGCAATATATCGCTCTCCTACGCCGCTTCGGATTGGGTCCTTATCCTCGATGCCGATGAATGGCTGGACCAGGGATGTATCCCCAAGATCAAGAAGATATTAAGAGAGGACAAAGAACACGTAGGCATCATCTTTGCCGTTTATAGTGAAACAGGTGATGGGATGTCTAAGTTATACTCTATCAGACTCTTTAAAAACCACCAGGGGTTTCACTATGAGGGCATAGTTCATAATCAACTTATCATAAACGGCCGGATTCTTACTACTGAATTTCGGGTCTATCACAGCGGGTATAATTTACCGCCGGACCAGGCAAAGAAGAAACTGGAGCGATCGGCTAAATTACTTAAAGACGGCCTAAAAAAGAATCCGGATAACCTTTATTACCGCTTTCATTTGGCAAAACTCTATCGGTCTCACGAGATGTATCCAGAGTGTATCAAGGAGGCCCTGACGGCTTTGAATCTAACCAAAACCAAAACCAAAACCATTAAGGGTAAAGAGACCTTGGTTATGCTTATGTGTGATTTGGCCTATTCTTATTATAAACTCCATGATTACCGGGAGGCAGAAAAGGTCTGCCTGGAAGCGGTCTCAATGTGTCCTTATTACCCGGATATAATAATGGTTCTTGGTTTCGTCTATTCTAAGATGGGTAGAACGGAGAAAGAGATTGCCACCTTCAAAAAGTTTATCGAGGTTGTAAAACAACGAGAGGAAAAACCGAGGGTTGACAGTTTAATGGTTGACACAATAGGGCTGGTCTATAATGCTTATCATTACATAGGTGAAGCATATCTTAAGCTTTCTCGTTTAGATGAAGCTATAACCAACCTGAAGCTTTCCATAGAACACAATCCTCAAAACGCTATGGCCTATGAAAGCCTCATACATTGTTACCATAGGACCAGGGAGGTAGATAAGATAAGAGAGACCTGCCTGAAAGCCATAGCTAATGAGGCGGCTGATGTCTTCATTTACTACCAGTTAGGTCTAATTTACAAGGCAGAGCAGAATCCGGCGGCTAAGGATTTTCTCAAGAAGGTGATTGAGCTAAAACCGGACCGCAGCCCGGCCTATTTGGAACTGATTGATATCTATTCTGAAGAGCAGGATTTTCAGGCCATTTACCCCCTACTTGATAAGCTGAAGGAGTTAGAGCCGGAGGGGGCCGGCTGCCTATATAAGGCCGCCGAGGATAAAGAAGCTGGCCGGGATGACTACCAAGAGGCTATTCGAGAAGCCCGTCTATGGTCACATCTTAGGGAACTGCTTCGGACCTATAGCCCAGACCGGAAAGAGCTTGATCTTGAGGCGGTAGCGGCCAAGATATACCAAGAGGCCCATAAAAAAGGTGACCTGGCTGAGGAAGGGGCCTTGGGCCTGCTGGCCTATGAGTGTCTGAGGCGGATAAGTCGGGAGGAGACCAACTATGCTTGAATAACTTGGCGATGGTCATCGTTTCGTTCGGCCATTTTTTGCCGACATCTGGTAGTCTGGTTGCCAGGGGGCTATTCGTAAATGGCCGAAACAATGATCAATGCCCGAAAAATAGATTGACAATCTTTTGTTTCTTGTGGTATTATTGTTTATAGGTAACTACTCAGGTAGATAGGTTGAAGGCTATTGAACTTCAGCCTTCAGTCTTCAGCCTATCTAAGAGGTAAGGATATGGATTACGAAGCGGTTATTGGGTTAGAAGTGCATGTCCAACTATCTACCAAATCAAAGCTTTTCTGTAGTTGTAAGACTGACTTTGGGGCGGCACCTAACAGACAGGTTTGTCCGGTTTGTATGGGTCTGCCGGGCGTCTTGCCGGTTATGAACCGAGAGGTCCTCCAACTGGCTTTAATGGCGGCTGCTGCTCTACATTGTAATATCTTACCCCTAAGCCGATTTGCCCGAAAAAATTACTTCTACCCTGATTTACCCAAGGCCTATCAGATATCTCAATATGATGAACCCCTGGCTAAGTCCGGTTACATTGATATTTCTGTAAATGGGCAAAATAAGAGGATCGGTATTACCAGGCTTCATATAGAAGAGGATGCCGGCAAACTGATTCATGAGGAAGAATTTGTCGATCCTGATAAGAGTTTTGTTGATTTCAACCGTTGTGGGATTCCCCTTATTGAGATCGTCAGTGAACCGGATATAAGAACGCCGGATGAAGCTTATGAATACCTGGTCGCCCTGAAACAAATCCTCCAATACACTGAAGTCAGCCACTGTAATATGGAAGAAGGCTCCTTAAGATGCGATGCCAATGTCTCTATCAGGCCAATAGGCACGGCTGAATTGGGGACAAAGACCGAAGTAAAGAATATGAATTCCTTCAAGGGGGTAAGGGAGGCCTTAAATTATGAGATCAAACGCCAGATAGATATCCTTGAGGAAGGCGGCCGGATCGTTCAGGAAACAAGGTTGTATGACGCCGGAACCAAACGGACAGATTCGATGCGAGGTAAAGAAGAGGCCCATGACTATAGATATTTCCCTGAGCCGGACCTGCCTCCGCTAGAGATTGACTCCGCCTGGCTGACGGAGATTAAGGCGCACATACCAGAACTCCCCCAGGCGAAAAGATGGCGATTTAAAGAAGAATATTCCCTCTCGGATGACGAGATAAATGTTCTAACTCAAGATAAGACCCTGGCTGATTTCTTTGAAGAATGCACCAAACTCTATTCCAACCCTAAAATAGTAAGCAATTGGGTCAAGGGAGAGGTGTTAGCTAATCTCTCGGCCCATAACCAGCAGGTAAAAAACTCTAAGCTCACCCCGGCTGGCCTGGCCTCCCTGCTTAAGTTGATGGATGAGGGTAAAATAAGCGGCCGAATAGCTAAAGAAGTCCTGACTGAAATATTCACCACTGGCAAATCTCCCCAAGAGATTGTTGAGGAAAAAGGCATGGTTCAGATCAGTGGAGAGGAAGAATTGATAGGCATTATTGAGGAAGTGCTGGCCGCCAACCCTCAACCGGTGGCCGAATACAAGGCAGGCAAAACAAAGACGATAGGTTTCCTGGTAGGCCAGGTAATGCAGGCCACCAAAGGGAAGGCCAATCCGGGGATGGTGAATCAACTCTTGCAAAAGAAACTTAGCCAATAGCCAATTAGCGGGACGGTTCAAAATCATCCATTTTCTTGTGAATTGGACTTTGGACAAATTCAGGGCCATTTGACGGCCGGGAGGCGAATCAAGGATGCCATCGAAAGCGCATCACAAGCGAATCCTTGCTGTTTCTGGCTTCCGTCAGGAGGAGAGTAGCTGAATTAT
>JBFMHI010000183.1 GCA_040753085.1 bacterium
CATGTCCGTTCCGTAGACGGACAACCACAAGGGTTGTCCCTACAGCCTAAGGACAGACCCTAATCACGGACACGGCTCACGGATTTTCCGTGTTTCATCTGTGTGCATCTGTGGCTGAACGGTTACCATTTTTTATGTCGCGATCCGCGCCGGATGAGAATAGACATTAATCCTTCGGCCCCGAGCAAAACCAATGACGGTTACCCCCAATTTGTCAGCCAACTCAATGGCTAAATCGGTGGGCGCTCCTCGGGAGATAACTACGGACAGCCGCTGTTTAGCTGCCTTGAGAAGAATTTCGGAGGATAGGCGGCCGGTGGTAACAATTACCTTATCCTCAAATGAGATGTCATTCAGAAAGGCATAACCGATAATCTTGTCCAGGGCATTATGCCGGCCAATATCTTCGGTCAGGATGACAATCCCCTCTTGGGGATGACAGAGGGCACAGGTATGTGCCCCGCCGGTGGATTGATACAAGATTGATCGCTCTCTCAATTCCGACATCCACCTATCGATAATATCCCCCTTGATCTTGACTTCAGAGCTTACCTTATCGCAGGCTAAGGCATCCAGGGGATGATAGAATATGGTCCCCTGCCCGCAGCCGGAACTTATCGTTCGCTTGAGAAAAAGATCTTCAGTTAAAGGGGGGATGTCATTTATCTCTACGGTGGCGATCCCCTTATCATCTATTTTTACCCCTTTGAGTTTATCCCTTTCCGTCAAAAATCCCTCTGAAACCAAAAATCCAACCACCAATTCCTTTAAAAACTCAGGTGTGCAAAGGAGGGTGACCAGTTGTTTCTCGCCCAGGATAATAGTCAGCGGGACTTCCGTGACCACCGTATCGCTTGTTTCCTTTCTCTCCTCGCCGGTGATTCTGGTGATGGGAATAGATTTGACTGTTTCCATTATCTTCTGTCCTCTGACTTCCGACTTCTGTATTCTGACAGGATACCATAGTTAATCCGGTTCGTCAAGTATTTTAGGGTTTACAAATCGGCGAAGATATGTTACATTATATTATGATGTTTAAGAATCATCGTATATTGAGATTATGGCCCTTACTTCTGGGGTTAACCCTTGGGGGATGTGATGGTTGTAGTAGTCGTAATGCCCTTGCTCCGGAGGAAGAGTACCCTGGTTCAGTTTCAGGGTATATCTATGTGGTTGGGTCTCGGGATCATAGCCATGTATTGGTCTTCCTGGGAGATAACTTTCTGGAGACAAAAGAGTCGGATGGTCCCGGCACCTTCACTAACAGAGAGGGCTATTATAATATAACCAATGTTTTCTCTGGGACTTATACCCTTTATGCCCAGAAAGGGGACTTAAAAGAAAGCTGGCCGAATATAAAGGTGGGGTGGGAAGAGACAAAGGTGCCGGATATCTATCTCCTTAGAGCCCGCCTCCCCCTCTCGGCGGGGAATTTATGGGAATATGATCTGAGGGAATGGCTTGATGAGGCGACCATTGCCCGCGGTCAAAGGAAGGTAAATATCCAGGGCCAGGAAGTTCTGGCAGGAGTGGCCACCTCGGTGATAGAAGAACTTACTTATCGAGAGAGCACACAAGGCAATAGGGAACAAACTCTGGAAAAGAAATGGCTTTATGAAACCAAAGATGGGTTGTTTGAATATGCCTCGGAAACTATCTATAATGTAAATGCCGCGGCTGTTAGTCCTGCCAGGAATCCATCTTCCGAGAAGAAACCTCATTTCCGATTAGGCAACCTCTATTTTTCCGACCTGGCTCAATTAAGGCAATTTGTAAACAACTTGGTCCCTGCTTATGATAAACGATCGGGTCCGATTAAGAACACTCCGAACATCCATCTTTACCCTCAAAAGATATTAGCCTACCCTGTTAGATTAAGAGAATCCTGGACATATGAACTCCTTCCCCCTTCAGAAGACCCTTCTCCAATCACAAAAGAGGTAGTCGCCCAGGATAGGATATTTACTCCCGCAGGTGAATTTGTATGTTATAAAATAAAAGTCACCTATGACTTTGACCCGGAGATAGTGATAGAGGCTTATGAATGGTACTCCCATATTGGCCTGGTCAAATTTTATCGAAAGACTGAATTCTGGGAAACAGAAGATTATGATCCCCAAAGTGACCTTAGGGAAGAAAAGAAAAGGATATGGATTGAGAGCTGGGAATTAAATTATTACCGGCTCACTGACTTGCCTGATGAGCCGACTTAAATTTTCCGGCCTTCTTACCTAATTACGGCCAACTTACCAGTCATAGTTTTACTTTCAGTTTCAATTATGTAGACATAAACCCCGCTGGCTACCTCTCGATCAGCCTCATTCCTTCCATCCCAGGGGAATTTATTGGCCCATCGTTCTTTTCCCTTAGAATCTACAAGCAAGACATTTTCCCCGCCTGTCTCAGTATGCACCAGTTCGCCATTTAGATCGTATATTGAGATAGTAGGGTTAGCAGCGGCCGGTTCTAAGTAGATACCAACGCCCTCAGGATATTGACTGATCACGAAGGGATTCGCCGCCACATAAGTCTTAGTCGTCACCTTTTCACAATCATTTTCAGTCGCTTCTCCACAGTTGCGTTTCATGACGACCTTCATCACTTCCCCGGGCGCATCACAAACCTTGATTTCTATCCCGGTGGGGGCCTCGTTATAATCACGACTATTGGGAATAGTATTGACCCCAAAATGGTCTTTCGCTCCGGTTTTGGAATAGGGGTCTCCCGCATCAGCCTTTCCATTGTGCCGCAAGTCATCCCGACCGTCCGCCTGTTCTAAATAAACCCGGGGGTGAAAGGGATTAGAATTGACATCATTACACTCAATGCAGCCAATGCTGTCATCAATATGCCAGATCAAGATACCTTCTCCCGGCAAATAGGCATCAAAGCTGGTCCGCTGGTGATTGCTGACTAGAAAATATTCCTTCGGGTTGGCCGTGGAGAGTCTGAAAAGGCTTTCTTGCTGGTGGATCTCAATGGCCCATACCTCACGGACTGGGCCGCAAGATGAGGCTTCTACAGGGGTTATCCACCCGAGAAGGGCCTTTGACCAGGGACAAGGGTGGGCCGGTGAGGAGCCAGGTGGTTCCCCTAACCATGCCCCATGGTCCATCAAGGCCCAATCGTAGATCAGAAAGTGGTTTGAATCGATGTACAAATCCGGCAGACCCAGGTCGTGACCGAACTCGTGGGCAAAGATGCCCATAGGCGAGGTCTCGGCTTGCAGGGTATAGCCCTGACCGGTAGTTTTGATCTCCCAGCGGTGAGAGCCGAGGTCTTTTGACATACTGGTATCCTCCTCTGCCCCGCCGGCGTGAACAACCACCAGGTGATCCACCAGCCCGTTCTTGTCCTCATCATAGGAAGAAAAATCAACACCTGCCTGAGCCGCCTTTTCCAGGGCTTCTTCCGCCAGCTTCCAGATAGCGCCGTTACTTTCTTCTAAGTCATTATAATAGGCCAGGGTATGATCGCTTCTCAACCAGGGTGTAGGGTTGTTGGCTTCACTTCCCGGGCTTATGAAGAATTGCCCGTAAGAGCATTCCTGGTAATAATTCCACATGCTTTTATCTCCCGGAGCCTTTGAAAACAAAAGGTGGTCAAAATACTCCGGCGTGTGCTCCGCCGAATGGGTTACATCACTAAACTCAATGAGAATGACCAAGAGTTTCTCTTCTCCCACGGCCGGGCTTAGTCTTTTGGCCGGTGCATACTGTCGAAGGCCACCACTGATGGACGGAGCCGCCCTCATAGAGGAGATATACCGGCTCAGTTCCCGATAAGGGGCGGGCTGGATTTCGGATTGCAGATTGTGAATGGCGGACGGCAGACGGTGGACGGTAGACGGTGGACTGTCTCCCCCGCTGAAATTAACGGCCAGGAAGATAAAAAGCAACAGGGGTAAATATAATAGCTGTTTATTCGTCATTATTGATCACTACTCCTTAATATATTTAGTTTGTTGAATATAACTCACTTTATCTCAAAAGTCTAAATCTGTCGTAACCGTTCACCTCACCACGGAGACACAGAGAGACTGAGAAAAATCTAAAGGCAGACTTCTACGATTTCCCTCAGCGTGGTGTCTGGTGATATCATTATTTATGAAGGTAGAGACCGCATAAGTCGAATAATTGGACAATTGGAACTCTAAATCAGATGAAGGCTCGTCTTTCCAATGGCCAACTCCTTTTATATGAAGTTGGGGAAAAACCTAACAAAATGTCCAAAAAATAGCCCACTTTTATTGGCTATTTGGAGAAGTCTGTACTTTGAATAGGTTCATACTCCACAGATAATCTGTAAAGTCATAGCCAGCTTCATAGGCTCTAATCAGGTCATTTTCTACAGCAGGGGTAATAAAAAAATCACTTTGAGGAACTATACTTTTGCACTTTTTGTCATTCCTGCGCAAGCAGGAATCCAGAAGTCTTGATATTACTGGATTCCCGCTGGAGTTTACCCCTGCGGAAGCAGGGGCGGGAATGACGAGAGGTTATTGTAATGTATTTGTATTTCAAGTAGTTGCAAAAAAGTGCAAAAGTATAGATTAATGTATCCTAATTTAATTTATACGCCGAAGGCGTAAAGGAATTTAGCCGTAGATTTCAATCTACGGAATAATAGTATTCCCTAAGGTCAAAAGCCCTGACAGGGCGTAGAAAATTTCAACTCATTGCTTATAATTCCTAACCGCACAGGTGGAAATTTTTCTTGCAAGATTATACCATAAATGATATAATAATGCAAGAGTTTTCACACAGTCTGATGTTAGATGGTGTCTTATACTGAAAATCCCTTTTATTTTTATAAGGTTGAGTAGATACAAAATCATACCCCACGGGGTCAGGTTTTACCTGTCTATTTCCGAAAAAAAATTCTGCTTTTCCCATTACCCTTTAAAAAAAACGTAACCGTTCAGCCACAGATGCACACAGATGAAACACGGAAAATCCGTGAGCCGTGTCCGTGATTCGGGTCTGTCCTTAGGCTGTAGGGACAACCCTTGTGGTTGTCCGTCTACGGAACGGACATG
>JBFMHI010000184.1 GCA_040753085.1 bacterium
AGACAAGGAAAAGACTTTTACCCCCCATAGTTGTGGAGATAATAACGTGATTGAGGCGAGGCATAATGTTCTCCAAACTGTTACCAGTTTTTCAGCCCTTTTTTAGGGGATTTGGGACAATGCCGGATTATGTATCTTCTTGATACTAATATATTTCTTGAGTTTTTGCTTGGTCAAGAAAGGGCTGATGAATGTATAGCACTTCTTGAGTTTGGTAAGGGATGGTGAAAGAAGGGCGATTATTACCTCATTTTCCCTTCACTCTATTGAGGTTATCCTTTTTTCCGCTAATAAAATTGATATTCTTGAAGAATTTCTTTCTGCTTTGCTTAAATTTGAAGGCTTAACAGTTTTTAGCACAAACTTAATAGATGAAATTGAGGTAACAAAGATTTCAAGGGCTGCAGGTTTGGATTTTGATGATAGCCTTCAATACTATGTGGCAAAACTTTTGGGCCTGGAATTGGTCAGCTTTGATAAAGATTTTGAAGATAAAGGAATAAAAGTACTTGAACCTAAAAATATTGTTTTAAATTATGGAGTAAGATGAAGAAAGTTAGAATGAAGTTTTTATTATATTTTAGATTATGGTCAATAATACCACAAAATGAGAAGAGGAGGTATTAATGGGGATTTACGTTATTACTGAAGAATGTAGCGGTTGTCAGGAATGCGTTCAGGCTTGCCCGATGGGGGCTATTGAAATAGTCGAAGACGTAGCGGTGATTGGAGATGCCTGCAATCTATGTGGGGCATGTGTTGATGTTTGTCCTTTTGAGGCCATCAAAATTGAGGTGGAGCGTAAGAAGGCCAAAGCAGAGGGATATAAAGGAGTCTGGGTTATATCTGAACAGAGAGAAGGTAAATTGATGGGGGTCAGCCTGGAACTTTTAGGGGAAGGGAGGAGGCTGGCCAAGAAATTAGGTGTTGACCTCTCCACGGTTCTACTCGGGAGTGGCCTTAATCATCTGGCCGAAGAATTGATCTCAGCCGGAGCAGATCGAGTCTATCTGGCCGATGACCTGGTGCTTAAAGATTACCAGGGGGATGCCTACACCAAGGTCCTGAGCGATTTAGTTGAGGAAGGCAGGCCGGAGATTATGCTTATGGGCGCCACGATGATTGGGCGGGCTTGGGCCCCCAGAGTGGCGGCCAGGCTTGAAACCGGTTTAACCGCTGACTGCACCGCCCTGGATGTGGACGAGGAGGGCAGGCTCCTCCAGACCAGACCGGCGCTAGGTGGAAATATAATGGCGACTATTATTTGTCCTAATCATAGACCGCAAATGGCTACGGTGCGGCCTAAGGTATTTAAAAAACCCGACCTGGATTTAACCAGAAAAGGGGAGGTGGTCAAATTACAGCCCCGGCTAAAAAAGGCGGATATAAAAAGCAGGATATTAGAAATAGTTAAAGAAGTCAAGGGCGAGATAAACATAGCCGAGGCTGATATCATTGTCTCCGGGGGAAGAGGGTTAGGCGGCCCGGAAAATTTTAAACTGGTGGAAGAATTGGCCGCGGCTTTAGGAGGAGCGGTGGGCGCTTCCAGAGCAGCGGTTGATGCTGGTTGGATTTCCAGTTATCATCAGGTCGGACAGACGGGCAAGACGGTCTCGCCTAAGCTTTATATTGCCTGCGGTATATCCGGCGCTATTCAGCACCTGGCCGGGATGCAGAGTTCCGATTGTATTGTGGCCATAAATCGTGACCCGGCCGCGCCTATTTTTGATATTGCTACCTACGGGATAGTAGGTGATCTCTTTGAGGTGCTGCCTTTATTGACCACCAAATTGAAAGAGGCGTAAGTGTTCAGCCACTAAGACACAAAGATTAAAGGATTATTTCTTCCTTGGTGGCCTACTTACGTTGAAGGGTAGGTAGAGTGAGCCATTCTAGTCTGATTTCCAGTTTCACGCTTGCCATAGTCCGAACACTCAGAATCTTGGCCACAAAAACGTGATAGATCATCCATGGTTTGCCCTCCGAAACGTTGTTTTTTGGGGGGGACAATTAATTGCTCCCTGTTTCAGTTATCGGCAAAGCTGGATATATTCTTCAATTTAAGTAGGCCACCAAAGAACTCTACCCACTAATTTTATCCCCCTCTTGCCCGAAAAAAACCTGCATTTTTTTACCTTGACAAATCTTAACTTCGTTGTTAAACTAAAATATAGGAAATGAGATTAACTAAAAAGGAGAGAGAAAACTTAGCATGAGTTACTTAGAGATTTTGGGATTGGTGGTTACCGGAGGGGGCACAATAGCCTCCATCTTAGGGGTCTTTTTTGCCATATATGCAAAACAGAATGGTAAGGTAACCAGAGAGTTCATGGCTAAAACCATAGCAGAAGAAAACAAAAATATGAAGGAATTCTTAGCAACTGTCCTTGAAAGAATGGACAGAAAGGGAGAGGAAAGGCATCTTGAGGTGCTTTCAAGGATAGAAAAGCCTCATTGATGAGCGGGGGGCCTATTTACGTTGAATGACAGATAAAGTAAGCCATTCAACGTAAGTAGGTCACCAGGGAAAAACCTGGAAGGGTAGATAACAAGGCGCTGCACCTGATCGCTATTCCGCTGCGCTCCATAGCGGCAGGTGAGCTTTTTCGTTCGGCGCTTTCTTCCAAAAACCACATCCATAGGGGGCGCAATTGTCGTGCTTGCAATAAGCAAGCAAACTGATTATACGAACATGGCTACTCTCTATGTGCGGGACATCCCCGACAACCTTTACCAACAGGCTAAAAAACTTGCCGACGCGCAAGGGCGTTCACTGAGTGCCTACGTGCTGATCATGCTTCAACAAGCCGTTGAAGATGAAAAGGTACGTCAAAAACGCTCTAAAGTGCTGTCGAACATCCGCCGCCGCCGCTGCTGCCTGCCATCGACTATACCAGATAGCGTAGTGATGCTCCGGCAAATTCGCGGTGATGAGTAACAAGCCGCTGATTTGCGTCCTCGACGCCAATGTGGCGATCAAGCTGTTCTTTGTTCAGCCGCTTTCGGACTTGGCGGATGCCTTATTTGCGCATTTGGAAGCTGATGCCCGAACGCGCTTTTACGTCCCCGATTTCTTTTACGCCGAATGCGCCAGCGCCTTCGTAAACTACGTTCGGTTGATGAAGTATCCGCCTACAGAGGCGGAAAAGGATATGGCGGAATTACATGCGCTGGGCTTGACCATTATTCCGACGGCTGATTTAGCACTCCAAGCCCTGAGCATCGCTGTGCACCATCGAATCAACGGGTATGATGCCTTTTATCCCAAGTTTGACAGTTGGTTTTCTCGTTCTTGTAATTCAATGTTATTATTATGGTTACAAAAACCAAATTTCATCACTACATCTTTCTTTAAAAAAAATGAAGTTATTATTTTCCAATGGGTTGCGATTTCTATCTGTCAAACTTGGGTTTTATGTGGCTTTATCCGCGCGGGTCAAGGCGCCCTTGATAACTGCTGACGAGAGATTGGTCACGGCGATGAAGGGCAAACCCTATAACGTTAGCTGGCTGGGAGATTTCTCAATACCGTCCTTACCAACTTCAGCGCCATAAGTATGTTTGCCTTGTTGGGCAAGCGAATTGGAATATCGGCGCGAGGCGCCAAACAAGCGCATGCACCGGACACGCTTCGCGGCTCGCTGCGCTCGCAGCGGCCGAACAAGCGGCTGGAGCCGATGCTCGCCTCGACGAGCAAGCTCGCCTCCGCTTGCACGGTTCAGCCGCCGCGCCGTTAATTGGGATCATGTAGCCTTTAATCCTGAGCACCGATTAGTAGTGAGCGTAGTACCCGGTAAACGTAAGGCTGAGAATGTAGATAACTTAGTCAAAGATTTCAAGGAACGGACTGGGTCTCGGCTAATGAACCTAACATGACAAGGCACTAGTTAATTCTGCCTTCGAACTCTACCCACTAATTTTATCCCTCATCTTGCCCGAAAAAAACCTGCATTTTTTACCTTGACAAATCTTAACTTCGTTGTTAAACTAAGATATAAGAAACGAGATTAACTAAAAAGCAGAGAGGTTAGGATATGAGTTACTTAGAGATTTTGGGATTGGTGGTTACTGGAGGGGGCACAATAGCCTCCATCTTAGGGGTCTTTTTTGCCATATATGCAAAACAGAATGGTAAGGTAACCAGAGAGTTCATTGCTATAGAAAACAAAAATATGAGAGAGTTCATGGCTAAAACCATAGCAGAAGAAAACAAAAATATGAGAGAGTTCATGGCTAAAACCATAGCAGAAGAAAACAAAAATATGAAGGAATTCTTAGCAACTGTCCTTGAAAGGATGGACAGAAAGGGAGAGGAAAGGCATCTTGAGGTGCTTTCAAGGATAGAAAAGCCTCATTAATGACAAGACACAAACAACATAAAAATGGAGTAACCGTTCAGCACATGATGCTGGATGCTCGATCCTCGATGCTCGATCCTCGATGCTCGATCTTCGATGCTGGTAAAGGATTCAGTATCCAGGATCGAGCATCCAGCATCGAGGATCAAGCATCCAGGATCGAGGATCGAGTTTGTGCCGTAGGGGCTGAACGCTTACAAAAAAGGAGAAGGTTGATATGGAACTTCTCTCTCTCTCGAGAGGCAAGGTCTATCTAAATAGAATTTGTAGGCTCAATTCCTATAGAGGGTTATAATTATGGCAGGTAGAACATACCTGCTTTTTTGTTTTGTAATTATTCAGCCACTGATTAACACGGATAAATAGTAGGGGCAACCCCTTGTGGTTGCCCCATATCAGGGCAGGCACAGGGGCCTGCCCCTACTAACGGAGAGGAGGTGAGGATCTGATCTTATCGATGAAGACCACGGATTGTGAAGGATCAATCCCTGGTCGTATCTTTAAAGAAAGGGGTGTGGCTACTTTTCATGCAGCCATTTTCCATTCGTAAGTCCCGTAAAGACGTTTCTGTTCCTCTCTGATATGGAAATCCCAATACTTGTCCATATCATCGCTGAGGTTGATAGCGCGAAGCTTT
>JBFMHI010000185.1 GCA_040753085.1 bacterium
GAGGGGAGAGGGATAGGGTGAGGGTGAAATTGGCGGGCAATATTATTACTCTTGCTAAAAACCTTAGAAAAAGAGCTACCACCCACCCCTAACCCCTCCCAACAAGGGAGGGGAAGCTCTTAGGCCGACGCTGTCGGTACAAAAGGAGATGAAACTTAACCCATAGCACTATAATCTGTAATGAGCTTACTTTTTTAACTTGACTTTGAGTAGATACGTCTTTTCTAAGGGTAACCCTTATGATTGCTTATTTGGGTAATTATTTAACCCTTCGGCATAAAGACAAGCCCTAACAGATAACTTCTATCTTGACAAAGCTGGAGGGGCACGTTGCCACGTGCCCCTCCAGTAAGGGCGATTCGCGAATCGTCCTTGCAAAAGGAGGAGGTTGGGGCGAATAATTATTCGCCCCTACTAAAGAGACTCTACCCATAAATACTAACGTGACAAGGCACTAGATCCTTTACCAGCATCGAGTATCGAGCATCGAGCATCCAGCATCCAGCATCCAGCATCGAGCATCGAGCATCGAGCATCGAGCATCGAGCATCGAGCATCGAGCATCCAGTATCGAGCATCCAGCATCGAGGATCGAGCATCGAGTTGCAGCGGGAAGCCGCCCTATGAAGTATATAGAATGTATATCTCATCTTCAAATTGAAGACCTCAGAAAGATAATAGAGGTGAATAATATAAAATGCAGCTCGCCTTCCAGGGCCGTTATTATGAAACAAATCTTGGCGCATTTTACTGATCGAGAATTCTTAAAGCGCCTTTTAAACAGGTTTGAACCGATAGAGAGGACTGCCCTGGCGCTTCTCATTTTTTTTTCAGATAAGGATGGGGTTGAGTCGACAAGGTATGATTTATCCATAGGCAGGTTAAGAAAAGGAAGAGGCAAAAGAGTTAAGGAGATTATTGAATCCCTTATCCAGAGCGGCTTAGTCTTTATCCGTGATCTGAATTATTATCGTCAGGCCTACTTTATCCCTGATGATTTGAAATCTTTGCTGGTTGAGCCACTTATGGAAGGGGTGGCGGATCGATTGAAGACGGTTGAGACAGAGCCTCCATTTACTGTGGATGATGGTCTGGCCTTAGAACGAGACATCTTTACCTTTCTGGCCCATGTCAAACGAGGGGGCGTCAGATTAACCCAGGCCGGGGAGATATTTAAGCGAAGGAAAGAAAATATCCTGGCTGATTTTGAGAGGAAAGAAGATATTAGGACAATTTACTATCATTATCCCACTTACCCTACCCGATTCGGTTTCATATTAGACTTTTGCACCTGTCAGGGCCTTATCGAGATTGACTCATCGGTTATGGTTACTACTGAAAAGGTAACCGATTGGCTCAAGCTCGGCACGATCGAGAGAATGCGACGCATTGCCCACCATTATCTTACCAGTACTTACCTGCATAGTGACTGGGGGGGGTTAATTTTCAATATTATTTCCCAAGTAAAGGGCGGCGGCTGGATAAAGATTGAGGCCCTGGATAAAGAGGTTAGCGCTCTTTTCGGGGATGGCTTCTATGGGATTTCAGAGATGATGCGCCTGTTTCTGCTTAATTTTATTCTCTTTTTAGGTGTAGTCGCCCTGGGGGGACCTGGTCCAGACAATTTTACTGTCGTGAGGGCAACTGCTTTGGGCCGGGCTGTTTTGAAGAGAGAAGAGCAAGGTTTCTCGGCGCCAGTGGAGAGGTCTTTTTCCCTTCAACCCAACTATGAGGTCCTGGTTCCAAGGAACATTGATCCCCTTATTCGCTGGGAACTGGAAGAGATAGCCGTATCCGAAAAGACGGATCAGATGATGGTCTATCGAATCAGCCGGGATTCTATTCATCAGGCCTTCAAACACGGCAGGACCGAAGAGGATATCATCTCTTTCTTGAGCCGGCACACTAAACAAAGGCTTCCTCAAAATGTAGAGTATTCCATTCGGGACTGGGCCAGGGAATATGGACGTATTTACTTTCTTAATGCCTTTCTGCTCCGATGCGATTCAGATTCCCTGGCCGGACAAATTAAAGGATCAAAGAAGATCGGCCCCTTCATTAAAGGGGAGATTACTCCCAAGGACCTTATCATAAATGGCCGCGATTATCCGAAGCTGGTCGAGGCCTTAGAAAAAGAGGGCTATATGCCGAGGGCCGGCGTGGAGAGGGTGTAATTAATAATTAATAATTTAGGTAACCGTTCAGCCACCAAGGCACGAAGACACGAAAAAGTATGTGTCTTAGAGAACATTAGAACAATAGAACAGCAGTTCTGAGACTTTCAGAAAAATCTTTAACTACTGCTCTGCTGCTCTATTTTTGTGTCTTAGTGTCTTTGTGGCTGAACACTTACTAATTTAGTTATGCGATTAAAATCCTTTTTGATAGAGACGGGTCAAATAGCTATTCTATTGGGGGAGATGGTGGTTCAGATGTTCAGACCGCCTTTCAAACCGGATCGGATAATAGCCCAAATGGTCGAGATTGGAGTCAATACACTCCCCATCGCTACTATTATGGCCATTTTTACCGGTATGGT
Source organism: bacterium (assembly GCA_040753085.1). Taxonomy (NCBI): domain Bacteria; species bacterium. The sequence continues at coordinate 2,540 of JBFMHI010000185.1, forward strand.
TCTGGCTGTTCAGACCTATCATCAATTCAAGAAAGTGGGTCTGGAGATATACATTGGCAGTGTGGTGGGGGCCTCGATGTGTATGGAGTTAGGGCCTGTTCTGACCGCTATCATTGTGGCCGGCAGAATCGGTTCCTCCACGGCGGCTGAATTGGGCACGATGAAAGTAACCGAACAGATAGACGCCCTGCGAACTATGGCCGTTGACCCGGTTAAATATCTGGCTGTGCCCAGGCTTTGGGCCGCCTTGATTATGCTGCCTCTCTTGACCATCTTTACTGACTTTATTGGTATGTTTGGGGGATACGTGATGGGGGTTTACCGATATGGGGTTAAGTCCGCCCTTTACATAGACCGAACCACCTGGTTTCTTGTCCCCTGGGATATGCTTAGCGGTCTGATTAAGTCTGTTTTTTTTGGGGTAATTATCATTGTTATTGGCTGCCATAAGGGGTTTATGGCCCGAGGTGGAGCAGAGGGGGTAGGCAAGGCCACTACCTCGGCGGTGGTGACTGCTTCTATTCTCATTCTTATCTTTGATTATTTTCTGACCGTGCTCCTGTTTATTAATAGAGGATAGGGACTTGATAGAACACAGAATACAGAATACCTATCAGGTCATTTGACCCCCAGATAAATATGTGGTAGGATTTATCAAAAATCTAATGTAACTATTCTTACCTCCTTAAACAAGGCATCTTATTCTCCTTTGTGTCCACTTCTTGTGGACATAAGCGTTTCCCCTGTTCTAATCTTTATTACATTCTCAATAGGGAAGATAAATATCTTCCCATCCCCTAACTCACCTGTCCTGGCTGACTGACATATTGTCTCAACCACCTTATTAACCCTTTCATCCTCTATGATTATCTCCAATTTAATCTTTGGTAGCAGATCAATCTTATATTCTCCAACCCTCCATTCAAGGGTTATTCCACCTTGTTCTCCCCTTCCTTTAACCTCTGTAATTGTCAAACCAACAATACCCTCACGAGACAAGGCGTCTTTTACCTCTTGTAATTTTTCCTGCCTGATTATTGCCTCTATCTTTTTCATATTATTGTCTCACCATGTTGGGAAATATCAAGCCCAACAACCTCCTCCTTATCACTTACCCTGAAGCCAATAACTATATCAACCAGCTTTGTCAGAATAAATGTAGCCACAAAGGCGTAGATGGCTACGATTACAGTCGCATAGACTTGAATTAAAAATTGGTTTAAATTCCCATAGAGTAATCCATTTGCACCTGCTGGATTTATTGCCTTGTTGGCAAATATTCCTGTGGCTAATACTCCCAGTATCCCACCTATTCCGTGACAGGCAAATACATCGAGGGAGTCATCAATACCTGTCTTCATTCTCAAGACAATGGCATAATAGCCAAGAAAGGCAGAGACAATGCCAATGATAATGGCTGATAAAGCTCCTACATAACCAGAGGCAGGTGTAATCGTAGCCAGTCCAACAATACAGCCTGTAGCAAAACCCAAGGCACTTGGTCTTTTGTAATTCCAGGATAACAACATCCACATTAATCCACAAGCACAACCTGCAATATTTGTAGTCAAAAAGGCGCTTGCGGCAAGTCCGCCGGAAACCAAGGCACTCCCTCCGTTAAAACCAAACCACCCAAACCACAATAAGAATGCACCAATAATGGTAAACGGGATATTTGATGGCTCATAGGTTGTTTTCCCATATCCTTTTCTTTTACCTATAACAAGGGAAGCAGCAAGGGCAGATATGCCGGCACTAATATGCACAACCACTCCACCAGCAAAATCTAATACCCCCCATTTCCGAAGCCATCCACCTACACCCCAAACCCAGTGACAAACAGGGTCATAAACAAATGTTGCCCAAAGGAGCATAAAAACCAAAAACCCACCAAAACTTACCCTTTCTACATAACAGCCGGTTATTAAGGCGGGAGTGATTACGGCAAACATCATTTGAAAGAGCATAAAGGCAATGTGGGGAATTGTTGGGGCATAATCAGGATTTGGTGTTTGTCCTACACCGTTTAATCCCAGAAAATTTAAGCCGCCAATTATACCATAAACATCTTTTCCAAAACATAAACTATAGCCATAGATTACCCATTGAAGGCTTATTAAAGATAAGGTTACAAAAGACATCATCATAGTAGAAAGGACATTTTTCTTACCAACCATCCCACCGTAAAACAGCCCCAATGCAGGTGTCATAAGCATGACAAGGGCACTTGAGATTAAGACCCAGGTTGTGTCCCCTGAATTTATCATCATAAGTATAAAAGTAAAGAATTAGCCCTTTTGGTAACCCTGGTCTTTAAATTTTTCCTCTAGGGGACATGGGGTAGAGTAGAGAACTGGCGAGTTACCCTCTCCAATAGCCTTAGGTGTCCTGCAATCTGTTTGCTCCCCGTTTCCAGGGAGTGCCTTAGGTACAGGCCGCCATCCACCGTAGTAC
>JBFMHI010000186.1 GCA_040753085.1 bacterium
GTTCCACCGTATGTTAAAAAGGTAAAGGTAACTCAAGGGGCGGGGAATGTAATATATGAGCGATACTGGGAAGATGATGATAATAATCCATATCCTAATCTTAATCCTACCAGGACATTAAAGCCTCCTAACCCTCCTGAAAAAGCAGCTAATGGTAATACTGACATCACCATAGAGGTAGAATATTCAGAAGAGATGACTGATGGAGGCAATAAGCTTTTAGAACTTTATGTAGGAAGTGTAAAAGTTCCCATAAGGCGGGACTCCACTCATAGGAAAGCTTTTGGAACTCTTACCGCACAAATGATCAGCAATAACAATATGAATGGAGAACAGGTTCTAAGGCTTATTGGCTACCATAAGTATGCTCAAGATTGGCAATTAGATAGTGATCCTCATACCTTCTGCTATCAAAATCATAATGCAAGTAATCTGAAGGGGTATGATCCTGGTCCTGACCAAAATCACCGTTTCACTATCGACATCTCCAAACAAACTATATATGCCATTGACTCGGGGACATATCACGAAGGAGATGTCTTCTATACTTGCAACGATGTAAACCCGGTCGTGTATGTGAGAGGTTCGGGATATATGGCTAATCGCTCATATACCCTCTATATCACGGAGAACCTGGGCTGGGAAGATGGAGATGTCATTGATCATATCAAAAGGACGGTTACAGTGTCTACCAATGCCCAGGGAGAAATATATCCTCAACAGATTCATCCCGGTGCACCTCAGGATGAATATGATGTCATCCTTGATTATGATGGTGATGGTAAATACACCGAGGGGCTTGATGCGATAGATGGGCCGGCCGGGCCGTCTTCGCCTTATGGGGCAGGGTTTCGGGTAGTACCTGGGAAAAGGATTCGCGTGCCTTTGCTGGTTTATGAAGGTGGTTACAGTTTTAAACCCCCGGCTGGGACATGGGCCCTGGTGACCATAAAGAGACCGGGCTTTCCCCGAGAGGAACCGCTGTATTCTAATTTAGTGGTAAATGAAGACGGTGAGATTCAATTTGACGGCCAAGTAGGCGATAAGATTCTCTACCGGGTCTTTTTGAAGACCTTTACCTGGATTAATCCTCAGTCTGGGATAGGAGATGCCAAGGCCGGAGTGTTGACGGAGCCTACCTCGCCGGCCTTCTACGTGATGGCTTCACCGCTCTTTGGGATTAAACAATCAGGTTGTTTCTATGTCCCGGATGCCGATGTGGTTACTTTTGTGGATGGCTGGTCTGAGACTCTCCTTGATGAGCAGTTCAGGCTGCCGGCCCTCTTTTCCCTGCTGACTATTCCCGTAAATAGTATGCTGGAGGGAAACCTGGGCTATTTTATCTATGGCACTATGCAAGAGGTGACCATCATCAACCGGGCTGCCCCCTTTCGTCTCCTGGACAATCTGGCGACATCTTACGACGTGGCCCGGGAGCAATTACCGGATGAAGAGATCAGCCCGGCTATTGCCATCTGGGCATCAAGGAACGACTATACCCCGGATGGGGTAAGCTGCTACTGGCAAAAGACCCCTGGGAGTGATAATTACAAGCTGCTCATTGCCCCGCAGGATGCTAACAATCAGGATAAGGTCTTTCAAGCTTATGCTGATATGCTCTTTGTCAGACACGGCAAGAGGCCCTCTCGACCACCACAGGCCCCAGCTATAATGCTTACTTCTATGGATGAATCTTCTCTGGCCCAATATCTAATGGAACAGGAGAGTCCAGGGGGTATGATCAGACTTAATCCCTCACCGGAAAAAAGAACCAGCCCGGCTCAGGCCTTTCTGAACGGTTTCTGCTACTACTTTTCGGCCGTAGTCAGGGAGTCACCAGTAGTTAATGTGGGTCGAAAGGCCTATAATTTAGAGACCCTTACGGCCCAGGGGATCGATAATGAACTGGCCGTGGCAGCCATGCTCTGGGCCATCGGAAGCCCGACTACTGTGCTCAAGGCTATTTATCAGCCGCGTCAGGAGATTCCAGAGGCATTGGTCTACAATGTCTGTGATCTCTTTACTGAACTTGAGGCCCAGGGCATGGATCTGACCGGACTCTATATCAGATATGGTCTACGACCAGAGATAATTGAAGTTATGGATCAGGATACGACCAGGCCGACCTTTATTTGGAGTGATAACGGTATCCTGGCCCATCCGGATACCTATACCCTGGAGATCGCCACTGATCCTGAATTCACCGATATCGTGGATACCTTCCCTGGGTTGCGGGAGACAACCTATTCGCTGACCACGACAGAGCTTGACAACGGTCTTTACTACTGGCGGGTCAGGGTGGAGAACCCGAACCTACCTGATCTTTACTCTGACTTTGGGGTCTTTGAGATCATCAGTACCTCCAGCGGCCGGGACCATTTTCATGTGGAAGGGATCAGGGACCCTGTTGAGGTAAATGAGGAGTCAGGGGTAACGGTGTATGTCCACGATGCAAGGCATAATCTTAAGACAGATTACGTGGGCAGAATTCACTTTAGTTCCAGCGACACCCTGGCCGGCCTCCCGGCTGATTACACCTTTACCTTAGCCGATGCCGGAAGCCATACCTTTACAGGCGGGGTAGTCTTTGGAACACAAGGTGAACAGGAGGTTCAGGTAAACGATGTCAGTGATCCGGGCATGATAGGCAGCCAGAAGAGGATCACGGTTATTCCGGAGAATTTTGCGCCGGTGGTGACTATAACTTCACCCACGGCAGGCGCTGTCTGGAGTGAAACGGAAACCATCCAATGGCAGGCCACGGATGCCAACGAGGCAGATACAATTCTCATCGGCATTTCTTACACTTTGGACGGAGGTATCCACTGGGAAGAGCTGACCACTGAAGAAGAGAACGATGGCTCTTATGTGCTGGATACCACCCTCTTACCTGACGGCAGTTACCAGATCAAGATTACGGCCAGTGATGGCCGCAAGGTAGGAGAGGCTGTCTCAGGGATATTTACCATTGATAACCTGCACTCACCCTCGGTTACGCTTATCTCACCCAATGGAGGAGAGGTCAGCGGGAATTGGACGATCCAGTGGTCGGCTGAAGATGCAGATAATGATCCGCTAACGGTCGATCTTTTCTACAGTAACAACCGTGGGACTACTTGGAACAAGATCGCGAGCAGGTTGCCCAATACTGGCGCACATAATTGGGATACCACTCAGCGGGCCAACTCGAATAACTACCTGGTCAAGGTAGTAGTAAGTGATGATGGTGGTTTAAGGGCTGAGGATCGATCGGATGATTTCTTTGCTGTGCGAAACCCTGGCGCACCGGAGATAACTTTGCTTTCACCTAATGGCGGCGAATCCTGGAGTGGGACTCAGGCCATTACCTGGGTGACTACCGGCCCGGTCACAGCGATTGATCTCTACTGGAGTTTAAATGCGGGAGCCACCTGGACTTTAATGGTGGCTGGTGAACCCAATGACGGCAGCTATTCCTTGAATACCAATAACTATGCGGACAGTAACGACTACCTGATCAAGGTGATAGCCGGATGGGGTAGTTACCAGGGAGAAGATATTTCTGATAACCCTTTCAGGATAGACAATGTGAATTTTTCCCCAACAGTGACACTACTTGATCCCAAAGATGTTAATCCTATTGAAGACTTATGGCAGGGAACAGGGATTATCAAATGGAGCGCCAGTGATCCCGATCCCCAGGATGTGCTGACAGTAGATATCTATTATTGGTACAAGAATAAGTGGTATGAGATAGTAACTGGTTATCCCAACACTGGTCATTATGCCTGGGATACTCGTTTAGTGCGTGATTACTATTACGCCTATGATGCCTATAAAATCAAAGTAGTAGTAAGTGATGGGCGCCTTTCGGCTAACGATTCTTCGGTAGGGACTTTTTCGGTGGATAACGGTTGTCCGGCGGGAAACATTGAGGTAATTTCACCCAATGGGAATGAGACCCTGAGCGGAAAGATAGATATTATTTACAAGACTGAGCTGGATTTCAATGGAAGACTTTACTATAGTCCTGATGCTGGTTTAACCACCTGGCAGTATATTGGCTTGGATGGTAACGACAGTTATCCTCATGCCAGCCGATATACCTGGGATACTACCCTGGTTCCAAATGGAACAAATTATCTAATTAAAGCTGAATTTAGCATACCTTTTGGCGATACCTATACCGACATCTCTGACCACGTCTTCACCATAAATAATCCGATAGTTGATTATTTCCAGTTAGACGGCCTCCCCGACACCGTTACGGTAGGCGTACCTTGCCGCCTTCAAGTAACGGCCAAAGACAGCCAAGGCAGAACCCGAACCGATTATCGAGGCACGATTGATTTTGCCTCTTCTGATCCCCAGGCTATCTTGCCTGATGAATATAGCTTTACTTTGGAGGATCAAGGGGGCCATTCTTTCGAGGTCACCTTCAGAACCGTGGGGCAGCAGCGTTTAAGGGTAGATGATCTTTCCGCCGGCGTAGGGAGTGAAATACCGCTAATCAATGTGATTTCCGAGAGGCCTTCAAGGATAGTAAAAGTAGCTGGGGATAATCAGAAGGCACCTCCTGACACGACATTAGCGCCTTTTGTCATTATGGTTACTGATGATTATGCCAACCCTTTTTCGAATATCAAAGTCAACTTCGAGATTACTGAATATCCTTCAGGAGCCACGGGCCAATCCCTGTCTGCAACCACTGGTATAACTGATGATCAGGGAAGGGCATCGACAACTCTGACCCTGGGGGACACACCGGGGACTTACAGTGTTGAAGTTACGGGAACAGGACTGGCTCCTGCCACCTTTACCGTTACAGCTATCGGGGCCAATACACCACCGACTATTACTATCATCGAGCCCCCGGCTGGAGGGGCTACGGCGGATACCGAATATGTCATTTACTGGCAGGATGCCGATCCGGATGACAATGCCCTGGTTAGCCTTTATTATGATTTGGATGATACAGGCTATAACGGGGTGGAGATAGTCAGCG
>JBFMHI010000187.1 GCA_040753085.1 bacterium
AATCAAGTTAAAAAAGTAAGCTCATTACAGATTATAGTGCTATGGGTTAAGTTTCATCTCCTTTTGTCCTGACAGCGTCGGCATAAGAGCTTCCCCTCCCTTGATGGGAGGGGTTAGGGGAGGGTGGCAGCTCTTTTTCTAAGGTTTTTAGCAAGAGTAATAATATTGCCCGCCCATTTCACCCTCACCCTATCCCTCTCCCATCAAGGGAGAGGGAATTTTGCTTTGTCTCCCAACTAACTGCTTAACTCAGTTTTGAGTAGTTACCTAAATAGTTACCTCGAAACTTAATTGATTTCAGCCTCTGTCAGGTAGCAAGCCGGGTCTTCGGCCAGATAGTCTCCGTAAACTACCTTGGCCCTGATGCGGCAGCCGCCGCAGATGTCAATATACCGGCAGCGACCACAACGTCCTTTGAGGTTCTTTTTCATCTTTCTGATAGACCGGAGCCGATCTTCCTGCCAGATACGGCTGAAAGGCCCTTCTTTTACATTCCCTAAAGGCATGTCCTGGAAGAATTGACAGGCGTAGACCTCTCCTGAAGGGGAAATATTGGCTATCTTTTCTCCGGCTGAACAGCCGCCGTGAAGCTGAAGGAGCCGGTAAATTTCCTCTTGGCGTTCCGGCTGTTCGCTTTTTACCATGTGATAGAGGTAGACCCCATCAGCATGGTTATCCACCGTCATTATTTCCAGTTTATGGCCGGCCGCAAAGAGTTCTTTTGTCTTCTGGAGGAGCCAATCTAATATCTCTCTTCTGGTCTTATTATCCAGATCGTCTTCTACCATTCCTTTGCCTCGACCAGAGTAGACCAGATGATACATACAAAAGCGAGGGATGCCTTCTTTCCTCACCAAATCGATAATGCCTGACAGCTCCTGGTAATTATGCCGGTTGAGGGTAAACCGAACGCCTGTTTTCAGCCCTGCCTCCATTGAGTTCCGGAGGCCTGTCAGGGCTTCTCTAAAGGCGCCACGTCGCGCCCTGAATCGATCATGTGTCTCCTTAAGGCCATCCAAGCTTACACCTACATATTGAAAGTTGGCTTCCTTTATTTGTCGGGCCACATCCCCGGTGATTAAAGTCCCATTAGTCGAAAGGACAGGACGAAGCCCTGCCTCGAAGGCTATTCGACCTAATTCAAATATGTCTTTCCGTAAAAGAGGCTCACCACCGGAAAAAAGCAAGACCGGTATCTTAAGTTCAGCCAGATTTTCAATCAACGCCCGGCCTTCTTCCGTGGTTAGTTCACTGTCCTTTGGTTCAGCCTCGGCTTCGAGGTAACAGTGAATGCACCTCAAATTACACCTGCTCGTAAGATTCCAGACCACCACGGGTCTGGCTGAAGTAGAGAAGGCCAGCATATCCGGTCTCTGTCCCTCTCGCATAGCCTCCGCTACCGTAGCCTGGCCACATAATAGTCTTGTGCAACCAATCATTGGCTAATCATCCTTTTCTGAGTTGTTCCGGATAACCTTCATCCTCTAATTCTTTTAGCCGCTTGATCCCCTCTTTGGCTCCCAGGAACCTTACCTTAAATGTCTTTTTCGCCCGGCTAATGTCAAAAGAACAATCCTTTGGCCGGGGGGCTTTAAAGCCAAAATCATCCATCGCCACAGGAGGAAGATTGGCCTCAGGGAATCCATATTCCTGAGTCAATATCCGGCCGAAGTCCAAGCGATTGATCCGCTCTGCCCCGCCTAAGTGATAAAGTCCGGTAATGCCTCGATGGCAGATCTCAAGTAAAGCCTGGGCCAGGTTGGTCACCAGAATAGGGGACCGGAATTGATCTACAAAGAGGGGCACTTGTTGGCCTTCCTTCAGCCCTCGGATAACCCATTCAGAGAAACTTCCCCCCCCGATACTGGGTCCGTAGATGACGGCTGTTCGGACAATACAGCAATTGGTGCTGTTAGCCGTAACTATTTTCTCTCCTTCTAACTTTGTCCAGGCATAGCAAGAGAGAGGATTAGTCGGATCATCTTCCCGATAAAGACCGGCGCGGCCGTCAAAGACGAGATCAGTCGAGAGGTAGATGAATTTGGTCTGGGTAATTTTAGCGGCCTGGACCAGATTCTCGGTGCCAGTGACATTTACCCTCCAGGCCAAACCTTGATCCTCTTCACACACGTCCGGTTTGGTTACGGCCGCGGTATGAATGATTACGTCCGGCTGTATCTCTTCTATCTTGGAGAGGACATCGGACCGCTGAGTAATATCCAGCGAAAAAGTAGTCGCCCCAGCAATTTTGACCGGACGCGAACAGTAGGCCGCATAAGTTTCTATGCCCTCTCTGGCCGACATAAAGGTCAGATTACCTCCCAGAAGCCCGCTTCCTCCTGTGATTAAAAGCCTCATCTACGACCTTCCTGTCAATTCCTCCAGACGTTCTTCCAGCGGCCCTGTTTGCTCCTCTTAGCAAACCTTGCCTAATATCTTTCCCCCCACTTTTTTATCTAAGATTTCCCAAAAGCCTTTCAAATCTTCAAAAACTCAAGAAAAATCGAGAAAATTTATCATTGGCCTTAATCCCAAGAATGAGGGCCACTCTCCCTATGATCCAGCCCTTAAGCTCACTGAGGATGGAACTCCATAGTTGGAGCCTTTCGCTCATCCGCACCCCGCGACCCATTGCTCTGCAATGGGTACCCCGAAAATGCGAACCCAAAGGGTTCGAGCGAAGCGTCATTTTGGTTATCGGCTCCAGCATAAAAGAAGTTTTTGCGAAGCAAAAATTTGCCTGCCTGTGCTGAAGGCAAACAGGGGTAAGTGCCGTATAAGACACGAACTCACAACCTAATTCTAAGGAATAGGATGGATCCAGCCCTTTTGGAAAAAGGGCTGTGACTTTTATGCTGTGTTATACGCATGGGCCGTGCCTATCACCATACAATCTCCAATCCTATCTCTCTCAGAGTCTTATCCCCAGTTATTAAAGGGAAATTCAAATGCATTGAGGTAGCAGCAATTAATCTATCCCAAGGATCAGCGACTCTTTCTCTTGTAATTCTTTTACTTCTTTCAATGATCGGCAGACACAGTGGCTCAATTCTATAATTTTTCGATGAAGACACCATTGCAAGAAAACTGTCAAAGTCAACAACAATTCTTTTCTTTTCAATGAGATAGAGTAACTCAAAAAAGACAATACAAGGAATGAAAATATAATCCTGAAAATTATCCACTTTTTGAAAGATTCCTTTCGCCTGAGTGGAAAGTTTAGGATCATCCGTCATATACCAAACTAAAGAATGAGTGTCAGTAACAAATGGCATTACCATTTCTTCCCGACTTTTTTTAGCAGATCCTCTCGTATCTCTTTAATATCTTCGTCTGTGATCTGTATACCTTTCCAAATACCACCCAACCGTATAGTAGTTAGATTTTTCTTGAATTCTTCTAACTCCTCCATAAATGGTTTAATATCAACGCCATAAATATAACCTTTCTTATCCCACCACAATTTAATTCTTCCCAATTCCTTGGTTGGTTTCCCCTTCAAGGGACGGAATTTTAGCACCAGTTCATCATTAAATGGAATATATGAAATTATCTTCATCTTTCGCCTCCAGAGACCAATAACAGGAAAGCAAGAAGTCCTCCTAAAACAAGTAAAGTCTTCTCTTGATCTTCCTTTTTCAGCTTTAATGAGCTCACATAGGTAGATAATTTGATTAAAGCCTGTTGATATTGATAGGGATCGTATTCAATATACTCCACCCCCTGTAATGCTGCCAAGTCCTTTTGGTCTATTCCTTTTTCTACAATAGGAATGACTGCTTTATTGCATCGTAAGGAATACCCTATTTCTTGTTGTGCCCAATTCGATCTTATCCCATTCCTCGTTAGTAGGGCAACCACACAATCAGACCTTCCGATTTGTTCAAATACTTTCTTGTCCACCCGTTCGCCCGGGGCGAGATACCACTCTGCAACAAACACTTCTACCCCAAACTTCGAGAGTAAATTCGCCAGTGATATAACTACTCCCTGATCCCGGGTGCTATGGCTTATGAAGACTTTATATGCCATTTTTACCTCCAATTTTTAGGCACGGCATTGCATATAACGGTTCCCGATGTAAAAGAAGTTTTGCGAAGCAAAATTTGGACGAAGTGAAACGAAGTCTTTTACACCATGTTAGCCGACGTCGGATTAAAACCTAAGCACCCCCTAATCATTATAGTTGGAGCCTTTCGCTCATCCGCACCCCGGGACCCATTGCTCTGCAATGGGTACCCCGAAAATGCGAACCCAAAGGGTTCGAGCGAAGCGTCATTTTGGTTATCGTTCTTGGCGGAAAAGAAGCCCAAAAGGTTTGGACTTCAGTCTTTTGTGCCATGTTATATGAAGTTCGGCAACATTCTCTTATTTGTTAACCCTTCAAACAGAGGCTATCTCTACTTTAGGTCTAACTAATCTGGACTTTCTTACAGGAGCAAGTTTTTTAACCTTCACAAACACCAGCGGCTGATCTTTTTCCCTCCTTGCCTTTGCTATTTTTAGATTTTTCTCTGCCAGTTCCTGATCATATTCGGGTAGAATCACCACTACCGCATCCTTAGGTATACGCTTTGCAACTTCAGGATGCTCTAAAATATACCTGCTAAACTCTGTGGTAAGCACTAAATTTTTCTCAAATAGTTCCTGCTTGTTTATTGTTTTATCTCCTTTTCATATCTTTTACGATACCACTCCCAGTTTGACTTAATATCAAACTGGGCAAAGCTTAATGCCTCATTATAGTCCCAGTAGGAAAGAGGCACTTTCTCTACTGAATCATCTGGATGCATTCTATCAAGGTGTGCAAACCCATGGGCAGTATCATATCGGCGCGGCGGCTGAGCCGTGCGAGCGGAGGCGAGCTTGCTCGCCGATGCGAGCATCGGCTCCAGCCGCTTGTTCGGCCGCCGCGAGCGTAGCGAGCGA
>JBFMHI010000188.1 GCA_040753085.1 bacterium
AGAATAGCACACGGATGACACAGATTTTGGCGGATTCTCACGGATTTTTTCTAATAAATTTTTATCCGTGTCAATCCGTCTCATCCGTGTAATCCGTGTGCTATTATTGGTAATCTTTATGTCTTTGTGCCTTAAGAGCTGAATAGCTACAAAAATTTCTCCTCAACTTTCATTACCCCCTGAACGATTACGGATTTTTTTTTAAGGTGTAATAAATTGATTTGACAGGAAGGCAGTTAGATGCTATATTTTATACAGTCGAGGCAACTTTCAAGAGGGGAGACCTTTCAGCTCTCCACTCTCAGTGGTAGAGGAGGCAATATCATTTTATGGAATTGAACGAAATCCTTATTTCAAAAGCGATTACAGAAAGCTGGCATAAAGATTTTATTGACTGCTTAGAAGTAGATGTAGCCATTGCCGGTGGTGGACCAGCCGGACTGGCGGCGGCCTATTACCTGGCGCGGGGAGGGGCTAAGGTCCTTCTTTTGGAAAGAAGACTTTCTTTGGGAGGCGGTATGTGGGGTGGCGGCATGATGTATAACCGGTGCGTCTTTCAGTCTGAGTCAATGGAAATCCTGGATGAGCTGGGCATAAGGACCAAAGAATATGAACCTGGTTACTACGTAACCGACTCCCTTGAAACAGTAGCCACTCTTATCTTAGCCGCTATTAAAGCCGGGGCAAGGATATTCAATCTTCTGGGAGTAGAAGATATTATGATCAGAGAGAAAAGAATCACGGGTCTGGTCATAAATTGGGCGGCGGTTGGTTTGGCCTCCCTCCATGTGGATCCAATGGTGATAAAAGCCGGCGTGGTGATTGATGCTACCGGACATGCAGTTGAAGTAACCAAGATAGTAACCCAAAAGATGGGACCAGGACTCCTGACTGAAACAGGGGAGATCATGGGTGAAAAACCCATGTGGGCTGATGTGGGCGAAAGAACCATTGTTGAGAACACTAAGGAAGCCTATCCGGGCTTATATGTAGCTGGGATGGCGGCTAATGCTGTCTTTGGCGGTCCCAGGATGGGACCTATCTTTGGGGGTATGCTCCTATCCGGCAAAAAAGTGGCGGAAATGATCCTGGGAAACCGGCTCTGTACCCACGACAAAGAAAAGAGGTGAGAGGTGAATGATTACTGAAAAAGACTTCGAAAGGGTATGGAAGATCGCAGAGGAGAATCAGCGAGAGATAAGGGCTCTCCTGGAAGGGACTAAAGAGCTTCGGGAGAGTCAAAAGAAAACAGATGAGCAGATCAGGAAAACAGATGCAGAGATAGACAAAAGATTAGATAAGCTTACTCTAGAGGTCGATCGGGTTAGTAAGGGATTAGATAAGCTTGGGGTAGAGGTCGATCGGGTGAGTAAAGAGGTCGATAAGGTTAATAAATCAGTAGCCGGTATTAGTGATGGTTGGGGAAGGTTTATGGAAGGATTAGTTCGACCGGGCGTAGAAGAGGCTTTTAATGCCTTAGGAATGGATATATCTACATTTTCAGCTACCAGGATAAGAAGGAGGATAAACGGTCAGGGAATGGAATTAGATCTTATTCAACCTGCTAAGAGAGAAGGCATAGATATCTTATTGGTGGTAGAAGTTAAGACTTATCTTCGCACAGAAGATGTGCATAACTTTTTGGATAAGCTTGGGAGGTTCTACGAATTCTTTGAAGAGTATCGTGACCGGCGGATTATTGGAGTAATGGCCTTTATGAATTACGTTGAGGAATCAAAATTGTATGCTGAGAGGCAAGGTTTCTATATCCTTGCTCCTTCTGGTGAGACAGTTACTATTCAAAATAGCCCAGGTTTCGAGCCAAAGGTATGGAGATACGTTGGAAAAAATTAAGAGTCTCCACGAGTTAAAGGAGATAATTGGTGGGTTAAAGAAAGAAGGCCATCGCATTGTTTTCACTAATGGTTGCTTTGATCTCCTCCATGTAGGGCATGTCAGGTGTCTTAAGAAAGCCAAAGAATTTGGAGATATCCTGGTGGTTGCCCTGAATAGCGACTTATCGGTTAAAGGGCTAAAGGGCCAGGGTCGTCCACTCCTCCCTGAAGAGGAACGAGCGGAGATTTTAGCGGCGCTGGAATGCGTGGATTACGTAGTTATCTTTGAGGAACCTGATCCGGTTCGGGTTATTTCCACTCTTCTGCCTGATGTTCTGATAAAGGGGGATGAGTATAGCCTGAGCGAGATTAAGGGGAGGGAAATAGTGGAAGCCGGCGGCGGGGAGGTGGTTAGAATCCCCCTCATCAAGGGACGTTCTACCAGCGGTCTCATCCAGCTTGTAAAAAAGCTGCCAGAGGAATAATACCACATCGTTTTGAAGAGCCAATAGGCCATATAGCCAAGAGAGAAGGGATTATTATCCCTATTTCCTCTTGGCTAATGGCTAATTTTACAGGGAGGTGGATTTAACATGAGGATAATGTTAGATAATGCCCTTAGTGGTGTCAAGGCCCATCAGCAGCGACTGGAGGTAGAAAGCCATAACCTGGCTAATGTGAATACCCCAGGATTTAAGGCCTCCAGAGCCACTCTCGCTGAAAGCAGTATCATCCCCGGAGCCTTGGAGACATCCAATGTTGATCTGGTTGACAATATGGTGGGAATGATAGTCAATGAACGGGGTGTTCAGGCTAATACCGCTACGATAAAAACAGCCGATCGAATAGCTGGTGAAATCATCGATCTCGTCAAATAAGTAGATAGTAGTCAGTAATCAGTAGTAACTATTCAGGTAGAGTAACCGTTCAGGGGTTGAAACCGCTAAAGCGGTTATGATTCTGGATGTTATCCCCTCTGTAACACCCTGATAAATCAGGATGCTAAACTCAAGTAAACATGAGAATAGCACCCTGATTTATCGGGGTGAATGGGTAAATACTAATAAACCAAAGCAACCGCTTTAGCGGTTTAGTGGCTGAACGCTTACAAGGTAGATAGGCTGAAGACTGAAGGCTGAAGGCTGAAGGCTATTGAACTTCAGCCTTCAGCCTATCCACCTGAGTAGTTACTCTCTTTTTTAATCAACAACCCGATAAATAGCTAAAGTTACCGTAATGTTGTGGGCTATTCCATTATTCTCTTCGTGCCTTAGTGGCTTTGTGGCTGAATAGTTACAATCAGTATTTGTTTGTAAAAGGGAGGGGAAAGTTGGGGAAACAAGTATATTCAAAATCCGCAATCCCCAATCCCCAATCCCGGGTACCCACGAAGTGGGTGCGCAATCTGCAATCCCCCATCCAGGCGGCGGTGTTTTTTATCCTGGTCCTCTTATTACCAGCAACTACGCAAGCCCTTGGAGCCAAAGGGCATTATCAGGCCGGGGAAGAATATCGACAGGCCGGTAAATACCCTCAGGCCATCGAAGCCTACCAGCAAGCCATTCGATTAAATCCTTATTATAAAGAGGCTTACAATGGACTTGGCCAGGCATATTCTTCCTCTGAGATGTATGAAGAGGCGCTTCTGGCCTTTGAGCGGGTTATTACCATTGATCCTAAATATTTAGCGGCTCATATCAATCTCGGTTTTACCTATGAGGTTCAAGGCGATCTGGAAAAGGCCCGGGTCGAATATGAGCTTGTTCTTAAACTGAAGCCATCCTCTGCTGACGGCCACTTTTATCTGGCTAGACTTGCCCGTAAGCTAAGGGAGGTTAATCGGGCGATTGAAGAGTATAAAATCGTCGTAAGGATTGATCCGGAATATGTCTGGGCCTATATTAATTTAGGGTCTATTTATTGGGAAGAGCCTTCGGTCCAGGATCTTGACCGGGCGGTGGCTTATTACAAGGAGGCCAAGGTGCATGATGACCGGAATGCGTGGATATATTTGAACCTGGCTTCCCTCTACGATCAACAGGGCCGGCCTAAGAGGGCTGAAGCAGAATTTGGGGGTGCCCTTAGATTGGCTCCTAATAATCCTCAGATTCTGAAAGCAGCGGCCACTTTTTTCCTGAAAAGGGGTAAATATGACCGCGCCGTCTCTTTATATGAAGTGCTTTCAGGATTGGCCCCTTATGATTCTTTAACCCATTATGCCTACGGTTTGAGTTATAAAGGGGCAGAAAAAAATTTAGAGGCCAGAGAGGAATTCCTGAGCGCACTAAAAATAAAACCTTATGATGAAGTGGCCATGGCTGAGCTGGAAGACATCATTTTGATGGAAGACGAGGTGCTTACCCCTATTAGGAATAAATACAGTGACTATCATCTTGAACTCGGCGAGCACTACTTTAATGAGAACAGGATTCCCTGGACTGTTTTCCATCGTAGGAAGGCAGTCAAGCTCAATCCTCAAAGCGGAAAGGCCAGGTTAGATCTGGCTAAGATTTACTATCATCAAGGAAGGCATGATTTAACTATTGAAGAGCTAAAGAAGGTGATGGAACTTGAGCCGCAGAATACTGAGGCCTCAGATCTATTGGAGAGGGTCTATCGGACCAAAGAGGGACTCTCATCGACCAAAGAGGAAATTGATCTGACTAAACTCCCTCCTCCGGAAATAAGGCTGGCTGTTTTGAGGTTTAACCCAGAAGAATTCCTTCATCCGGAAATAGACAGGGTCTTTCGCCAGCTTCTTATCTCCGTGTTAGAAGAATACCCTCATCTGAAGGTAGTGGCTATGAATCAAACCGATACTACCGAGATTGAACTGGGCAGCCCGGCTTTTCCTCACTTGCGGAGCTATTTTTCGGCCACTCATTTGCTTCAAGGTAGTTTCAAGGAAGAGGAGAAAAGTTTTTCTCTTAAGGCTCAACTGGTTAGACTCGATACCCTGGATGATACCCCTCAATTTGAGATCAAAACCAGGGGCAATAACCGGCTCTTTGAAGCCGCCGGAAAGCTGGCTGAGAAGATAATTAAATCTATCCCTCCGGTAGGAAGGATAGTCAAGGT
>JBFMHI010000189.1 GCA_040753085.1 bacterium
TAACCTCCGGTAAAAACGAAGATGGAACAGGAGCAAGAAGGCAGATCAAGAAAAAAATAGAGGATTTTGAGATCGAAAATGCTTGACCAAATAGGGGGGTATGATAAAATGGTGCTCAGTTTGAAGGGAAAGAATCAAGTTGAATGGCAAATCGGATTTGTTTCAATTTGCAATCCGCAATTCGAAATTGAAAGAGGAAGCAAGGATGGGCGGACTTTGGATGCGGGGGGAAAGGTTTTAAATCCGCAATCCGAAATCCCGGGTACCTACGAAGTGGGTGCGCAATCTAAATGAAAGGGGGATGAAGATAATGATGAAATCGGGAAGGTGGATACTTGTTGGGAGTTTGGTCTCTATCCTGATGATGGGGGGGCTGGGACTGGCAATGGGGAAGAAGGTGGAAAAAGAAGAGGCAACTGCTCAGGTTGAGGAAAAGCAGATCGAGATGCAGCAAAAACAGGTTGAGACTGAGCAAAAAGGAGAAGAGAAAGCTAAGGCCGCTGTTACGAAAGAGGCGAAAAGCGAGATAAGAGAACCAAAGCTCATCTGGTCGAAGGAGTTTGAGGGCGGAATTGAGGATGTGGTTATCTCTGATGTCTTTACTAAAGGAGGAGAGATAGCTGGGGTACCAGCTAAAACTGTTTTTCCGATTAAGGTAGTGGTGACAGGGGGGACGGTTAAATTCTTTAATGAAGAGGAAAAGGTAACTAATGAGATACTCTTAGAAGAATATGAGCAAAGTGATCATGCTGGAGGGACGTTTAATGTAACTGAAGGTGCCCGTCTTTCGCCAGATGGAGAGTATATTATAACGTCCCATTATGGATACGGATGTATAGAAAGACAAAGTGTTTATGACAAAAATGGGCAGTTTGTTAAAGATATTGAAATACCTGGTGATCTAATTTTCTCACCAGACGGCAAGAGGGTGGTTGTAATTAGTGAGTGGGGAACAGGGTTTTATGATAGTAGGACATGGGAACTGAAGAAAGAGTATGAGTCATTTCCTCTATTACACAGAGACTCAGGAAGATTTTCTGCTGATAGTAATTATTTTATTGCAAATTCTGAAGGTCGAATAATTCTTTTTGACACAGATGGAAATGTTATATGGAAACGAGATATTAAGCCAATACCACTTGTAGCATTTGGTAACAAAGTTGCTATTTCTCAAGATGGAGATATGATCTACGCTGAAGCTTGGAGGACATTGTATTGCTTTGATAAATCAGGCAGGGTAATTTGGGAATACAAATTACCCCGTGCAGTTAGAGGGATAACCCTTACTGCTGATGAAAATTGTTTAGTTGTTTCTTTATGGGATAAAGATATCTATTTTTTTGATAGTAAGCAGGGGGTATTGCTTTGGCAAAAAAAAGTAGATTTCCCTATTGCGAGTTTGTATAATTCTAATGACGATTCATTTATAAGCGTAGGCTTGAAGAGTGGTGGAATAGTTGTTTGTCTTTTTAAAGGAGAGAAAATAATATGGAAAAAAGAATTAGAAGTAGAAGCCAACTGGATAATACCACCGCTTAATATTTCACCAAATGGCAAATTTATAACTATAAAAACTAATAGAGGAATTTATGTTTACGAAAACTAAATTGGTAGAAAAGGGAGGACAAAATGGAACCTAAAATAAGGACATTGTTGCTGAAGGTTTTAGTGAGTGTTATGTTGGTTTCTGGTTTTTCTGCTGTTAGTTCACTTTATGCCTTTGAATACTGGCCTCGGACAGATAAAGATGTAAACGCTATTTTAGGAGAATACCGAGGCCCAACTGGGACTCCACACTTTCACGGGGGAATTGATATGCCGAATCAAAATGGACAACCTGTGTATGCTGTAGAGAGTGGACATGTTGTACATACATCTGATACTACTGTTCTTCCACCTCAGGGTACAGGATATATGGTAATTATTGATCACTCTAATGGAACAAGAACAAGGTATCTTCATCTTTCAAGTATTTTAGTTCAAAATGATACAGATGTAACAGATCATCAAGAGGTTGGGAAAGTAGGCGGTACAGGAGGGAATTATGGTCCCCATCTTCATTTTGAAGTCCGAGATTCTCATAGTAATTCCGCTAACTTTCTTAACCCTTTCTCCTCCCTTCCAGCCCTAACTGGAGCAGATGCTGATAACAACGATCCTATTCTTGAACATACTTGTGTCATTCAGTTAAATGAGGCTGGTAAGTTGCTTGGGCCTTCCAAAAAGATTAGCCTGCCTTCTATAGACCCGGCTGATCCTTACGGTAGTGCTCCAGACACCTATGTCTCCGGAAGGGTCAGGCAACTTATCCACGGATTTGATAGAATTAATGCTGGAGGCAAGCAGGGATTTTATCGGCTTAATCATTCCATATATAGCTATCAGACTGAGACCGAGCTGACCAGCTATCAGATTACCTTTGATACTGTGGCTTATACTGAAAGAAGCAGGGAGGAGTGGGTCTATTCTGATGGGAGCGACATTGGGACAAGTTCCTATTGTTCACGTATCGGAGGAAGTGGCACCCAGTATTATTACAAGCTTTATAATGACAAAACACCAACTACAGAGCTGATTCAGAACATCATCATTAATGATACTTCAGACATCCTGGAGGATGATGGCACATGGAAGACAAAAAAGGCGAAGGATGGTGTGCCACAGGATGCTTATGGCAATGCGACTAAGAATGCTGATGCCAGGACACCGGATGGTAGATATCGTTGCGAATATCATGCCTATGACTTCGCCGAGAACCGGAAAGACAGCTATCTTCATGTATATGTCAATAACTTCAACCAAGAGGTAGGATCTTGTGATAGCAGTGGTGATACCTGGAACACCTTTTTTGTTGGAGAGACGGTTCGAGCGAAGGGAAGTGAGTATGTGCCTGGAGAAAGCTATAATCTCTATGTCTTTCCTCACCAGTTGCTGCTTGATGGGGCGGACATACCAACCTGGGGAGGCTTTCCAATTGAAGTGACGGCAGATGCTAATGGTGAATTCATGCAGGCGATCTGGACGCCTGGCTCGGGGAATGTGGGCAAGTATGACATCATTGTGGATTATGACGGGGATGGGAAATACAGCCAGCCGGTGAATAATATTGCCGTTGATGGGGCGGACGGGCAATTTGCTGATTTTGGGTTTGAGGTAAAGGCTGCTCCGACCAGGGTCTTACGCATTCCAGTCTACTATGAAGACCCCTGGGGCGGGACTCATCCGGTACCGCCGGGGACATTTGCTAAGGTGAGTAAATTCTATGCCGAGGCCCAGACTCCAGCGGGATATGAATACTGGCTTGAGATGAACTTGAGGGTAAATGAGGACAGTGAGCTGGTTTTTGAAACTACGCTTGATTGTGAACTTTATGAACAGGAGTGTGATCCGCCCGACCCCCACAAACTGCGGGTCTTTCTGGAGAGTTTTATCACGGCTATTGAACCTGGTGAAGGACCGAATGATCAGGAGGTCTATCTGGCCCGAAGACCCAGTCCTCAGCCATATGCCCCCTGGTCTTATCGTTATGCCTCCTCACTTTTCTGTATTGAGGGTGTGGGTGGTAACGTGTGGATGCCGGTGGGAGGAGAGGTAGTTATTCATTATAATTACCCTGTATCGACTCTGATCGAATACGATTCCCTATATCACGAAAAGGTCTTCCTTAACCAGACGGGGGCCATAGCCGCTATGGATAAGATCCATAAGGGGTATCATTATATGCGTGGGCTTGATCCATCCTTGGCGGGAGTAAGTGGCGCTGGAGCGCCAGGGTATTATGGGCAACCACAAGGGTCGCCCATACAGGCCGGGGCAGGGAGCGCCGAGGCGCCGGCAGCAGGAATTGCCGGGGCTGAAGTAGAATCAGTAACCGGCCTGCGGGTAACGGCTATTTGGAGTGAAGGCAGAGATTGGCACGATGAATCAGGTTACGGTTACCTGCCGGATAATACCACCTGTTATGCCCCTAAAAGTGAAGGGAGTTCAGTTATGAGGCTCTTCATCGACGGCCAACACTTTGATGAGTGGAGCGAGGTCTATCTTCTGCAAGGATATGCCAATACCCTGCTCTCTAAACACGGGCCGATTGAGGCGCCGGTGCTCAGTCATCGAGACCCAATAAGCGCTCATTTGGAGCACCTCCAAACCCAGGCTTTGATAAATGCCTTTAGTTATTATTTACCTACAACTATAGCGAGTTTTCCAGCTATCTTAGCTGCTCCGGCCAGGGCCACGCAGGTTGAAACCCCGCGGGGGATAGATAATGAGATGGCCGTGCTGGATTTCCTGAAGGCGATAAACGATCCGGCCCTTATCTGGAATGCCCTGGCCCACCCCATCCTGACCCCACCGGCCGAGAACTATGACGTACTGGATCTGGCCAATGAATTAAAGGCCCAGGGCATGATGATCGATGACCTCCTGACCGAGTTTGGGATGAAGATAAAGCTCATTTCAGTAACCAATACTGGTACCCCCAATCCAACCTTTACCTGGGATATGAACCAGATCGAGACCGGGACGCATACGGTTACCCTTCAGATAGCCGAGGATGACACCTTCAGCGCCGGGCTGATCAGTATCGGGGGGCTGATCGGTGAGAGCTACACTCTGAGCGGTCACGATCTGACTGATGGCTTCTACTACTGGCGGGTGGGGCTGGAGCAGGATGACCTAGTGGATACCTATTCGGCAGTTGGTTTCTTTGAAATCGAAGCCGGCGGGGCGAATACACCACCGACTATTACTATCATCGAGCCCCCGGCCGGAGGGGCTACGGCGGATACCGAATATGTCATTTACTGGCAGGATGCCGATCCGGATGACAATGCCCTGGTTAGCCTTTATTATGATTTGGATGATACAGGCTATAACGGGGTGGAGATAGTCAGCG
>JBFMHI010000190.1 GCA_040753085.1 bacterium
ATTTTGCTCACATCTATCTTGCCTACCAAATTGATTCTCTCATCATCAAGGGCAAATCGGGCATAGTCTACGGTAAACTCATCCGAAAGCCTCTTTAAGGTTATATCAAACTCTCCCATAGCCTTATTCTTTCTCTTTTCTTTTTCTGTAAGTGTTCAGCCACAAAGACACTAAGACACAAAAATAGAGCAGTAGAGCAGTAGTTAAAGATTTTTCTGAAAGTTTCAGAACTGCTGTTCTATTGTTCTAATGTTCTCTAAGACACATACTTTAATTTCCCCTTCGTGTCTTCGTGCCTTGGTGGCTGAACGGTTACCTTTTTCTCAGACTCCAACTTCAACTCAATGTTTCTAAGACGCCCAAAGGGAGCTTTATCCCCCTGGTTTTTTATTATATCCCAACTGTTCGGAGTTTGTCAAGCATTTTGAGAGATTCAGGCTGAGAAAGGCAAAAAGTGAGAGATGCTGACTGACCTGTTTCCACTTTTTACTTGAATTGAGCGGATAGATAGGCTATAATGTCCCCAAGGAAGGAGGATTCAAATGATCAGCTTCGACAAACTTACGTTACCATCTCGAGGAGAAAAAATAAAAGAGGCCGATGGCCGGTTAGAGGTGCCTGACCTCCCCATTATCCCGGTTATTGAAGGGGATGGAATCGGACCGGATATCTGGCAGGCTACTAAGAAGGTCGTTGATGCGGCGGTTAAAATTGCTTACCAGGGCCAGAGAGAGATTGTCTGGTTTGAAATCTATGCCGGAGAAAAGGCCTACCAGGAATACAATAACTATTTACCTCAGGACACCCTCAAGGCCATCGAGCATTTTCTTGTGGCCCTGAAAGGCCCTTTAACCACCCCGGTGGGAGGCGGCTTTAGAAGCCTGAATGTCACCCTGAGACAGTATTTTGACCTTTATGCCTGTTTAAGGCCGATTAAGTATATCAAAGGCGTCCCCAGTCCCATTAAGCATCCGGAACAAACCGATCTGGTCATTTTCCGGGAGAATACAGAAGATGTTTACGCCGGGATTGAATGGCCCCAAGGGACGGTTGAGGCGAATGAGATAATCTCTTTTTTAAGGGAAAGATTTGGAGTGGAAATCAGAAAAGATTCCGGAATCGGGATTAAACCTATCAGCCTCATAGGCAGTAAACGCCTGGTTAGAATGGCTATTAAGTATGCCCTTGAGCATAACAGACAAAGGGTCACCCTGGTCCATAAGGGGAATATTATGAAATTTACCGAAGGCGCTTTTAGAGATTGGGGCTACGAGCTGGCCAAAGAGGAGTTTAGCGGGCAGATCGTCACGGAAGAAGAAGTAGGCAACTCTTCTCTGCCTTCAGGCAAGGTTCTGATCAATGACCGGATTGCCGATAACATGTTTGCCCAGATACTGACCAGGACCAATGAGTATGATGTCATTGCGACCACTAATCTCAACGGAGATTACCTTTCTGATGCAGCGGCTGCCCAGGTGGGCGGATTAGGCCTGGCCCCTTCAGCCAATTTAGGCGATAGGATAGCTATCTTTGAGGCCACCCACGGGTCTGCCCCTAAATATGCCGGACGTGATATGGCTAATCCATCTTCCCTTATCCTCTCCGCCTGCCTGATGTTGGAACATATAGGCTGGTCAGAGGCGGGTAAATTAGTGGAAGGAACGCTGGAACGGGCGATTCAGGCCGGTCAGGTTACTTATGATCTGGCCCGCTCTATCGAAGGGGCCACAAAACTTTCCACCTCTGATTTTGCCTCGGCCGTGGTGGATAAGATGTAACCGTTCAGCCACAGATGCACACAGATGAAACACGGAAAATCCGTGAGCCGTGTCCGTGATTCGGGTCTGTCCTTAGGCTGTAGGGACAACCCTTGTGGTTGTCCGTCTACGGAACGGACATGGACAAGCACGGACAGGGACAAGCCCTGTCCCTACACTTCCGCCTTCTGTCCTGTGTTATTTATCCGTGCTAATCCGTGCAGCTATACCTGAACGGTTACGATAAGATAATAACGACTACTGACCACTAACTCCAGTTGGTGGCTTACATTATAACTCGAAACCCGAAAGAATGGCTAAAAAGAAAAAACAAAAAGCGCCACCTAAAGAATCTCTTCGCTGGGTAATCAGCGCCATCTTTTTGCTTTTTGGGCTGTTGATTGGGCTTCTCTGGGGACTGGATTATCTTCAGCAAAAGGCGGGCTTGCCGGGACTATTTGACTCCTTTCGTCAAATAGTTTCTCCGGACCGGGCCAAAGATCCCGGCCGGGTCTCTCGTGAAATTACCTTAGCCCTGGATGAAACCTTGGAGAGATTAGGATTCAAAGAATTTAAATCCGACGACCAGGTAAAAGAAAATTCTAATTCTACCAGTTGGATTCATTCTCTAAGAGAAGTAAAAGTGCCTTCCAGGGGTAAAGAGCTTGAGGAGTATGAATCTATCCTTACGAAGGCCGCCACCCAGGCCGGCGGGATTCTTTTATCAAGAGCCGAAGAGCGTAAGCCGGATTATGAAGCTGTTTCCCTGACCTTCGGACTCCCTTCAAAACCGCTTCATTCTGTTACCCTCAAGAGGCCGTCAAAACCACAAATAGCCCTCATTATTGATGACGCTGGTTATACTCCGAAGATGGAAAAATTTCTTACCCTTGACTGCCCCCTGGCCATTGCCGTCCTGCCCCATTTGGCTTATTCCACTCAGGCAGCCCAACAGGCCAGACAGGCCAATAAAGATGTTATGCTCCATATGCCTATGGAACCGCATGATTATCCAGAGAAAAATCCTGGCCCGGGGGCTATTTTCTCAGGAATGACCGAGGCTGAAATCAGGGATAGCCTTAGGACTGCTTTGAGGGAAATTCCACACGTGATTGGGGTCAACAATCATATGGGCTCCAGGATCACTGAAGATGAAAGAATCATGTCTATCATCCTGGATGAACTGAAGCGCCAGAGGCTTTATTTTGTAGACAGCCTTACTTCACCAAACTCAGTAGCCTATACTCTCGCTCGGCAAAAGGGGATAAGAACTGAAAAACGGCAGGTTTTTCTTGACAATTCAGAAGATGAAGAGGAGATCAGGCATCAACTTAAGCTTCTGGTTAGAATAGCTAAATCTTGTGGCGCCGCCATTGGTATTGGACATGCCCAGAACCCAAACACCGCCAGGATCCTTCAAGATATGCTCCCTCAGCTTAAGGAAGAGGCTGAAATAGTGCCTGTCTCAACCGTAGTTAGTAGACAGTAGTTAGTAAGTAATCCTTATTTTCTACTCCTTACCCCTTACTCCCTACTATCTACTGCCTACCTACTCTCTGAGGCGGGGTTATATTCGGATGGATGACTTCCCATCTGGCTAATCTATTCTCTTTCATGCAATGGTAATATTCCGGACATTCCGCACAGCAGGTCAACTCCATATAATTTTGTCCCATCACCCACTGTCTCACACAGTTATTGTGCTTGTGACACCGGTAGCAACAGTTCATTTTAACATCCTTTGCTTTTAATTAGTGCCTACAGCTAATTTAATTGGTATCTACTCAAAATCAAGTTAAAAAAGTAAGCTCATTACAGATTATAGTGCTATGGGTTAAGTTTCATCTCCTTTTGTCCTGACAGCGTCGGCATAAGAGCTTCCCCTCCCTTGATGGGAGGGGTTAGGGGAGGGTGGTAGCTCTTTTTCTAAGGTTTTTAGCAAGAGTAATAATATTGCCCGCCAATTTCACCCCCCCTATCCCTCTCCCATCAAGGGAGAGGGAATTTTGCTTTATCTCCCAACTAACTGCTTAACTTAGTTTTGAGTAATTACTTTAATTATAACGATTCTCCAGAAGAAAGTCAAGAAAAATTTACTCATCACCCCTCACCTAATGGTTATCCAACCCTGATCATTGACGGTAATTTCTTTTTTACCCCAATACCCCAACGAAAAGGCAGAAGAAGGATTCATTAAATCATCTTCTTCGTCCTGGAAAAAATCGAATTCAGAATCATAAGACAAAGATTCAGTAAAATCTGGATCATCAACCGGCGCAATAGGATTTCTTCCACAACCGGTAACTATTATTCCCAGACCAAGCAGTAAAATTAACCCTGCCTTTCGGATTTTAGAGGGTGAATGGCCGAGTAAGTCCTTGAAGATTCGCGTTAATCCAGAGATGTTCATGCTGATCATCGCCTTTCTGATAGTGGATGGCGAATATTAGACGTAACCGTTCAGCACATGATGCTGGATGCTCGATGCTCGATCTTCGATGCTGGTAAAGGATTCAGTATCCAGGATCGAGCATCCAGGATCGAGGATCGAGGTTGTGTCTTTGTGCCTTAGTGGGTGAACGCTTACTATTAGACAAGAAATTTCTGTAACCGTTCAGCCACCAAGGCACGAAGATGTGTCTTAGTGTCTTTGTAGCTGAACACTTACCGAACTTCTTGACCATCCCTTAATTATATAAACCCAAATCTTAATAAAAAGTTTCGACTTTCTCCTTGACAGTCTCCGCCTTTTATGATATTCTCTTATGCATTGCAGCTGTGGTATATAAGTAAGACACTGATAGTCTCATCCGTAGGGGCGGACCTATGTGTTCGCCCTTTTGTAACCGTTCAGGTATAGCTGCACGAATTAGCACGGATAAATAACACAGGACAGAAGGCGGAAGTGTAGGGACAGGGCTTGTCCCTGTCCGTGCTTGTCCATGTCCGTTCCGTAGACGGACAACCACAAGGGTTGTCCCTACAGCC
>JBFMHI010000191.1 GCA_040753085.1 bacterium
TCTACTGTCTTATTACTGATCTTCTGTATCGCAAGATTTATAACCACGCCACTATTACGGCTATCCTGATCGGATTAGGGATAAATGCCATCTACTTTGGTTATTCAGGGCTTACTAATAGCCTTCTTGGATTGGCCATCGGATTTTTCCCCTTTTTTATTATCTTTCTTTTAGGAGGTATAGGGGCCGGGGACGTGAAGCTGATGGCCGCTATTGGGGCTTTAAAAGGTTTTCCTTTTATCATCTGGGCCATTATCTACACCGCCCTTTCAGGGGGAATTATATCGATAGTTGTTATGATCTGGTATGGAACGCTGTTATCAACCTTGAGAAATATCTGGCGGACATTTATCAGCGCTGTTTTACCCTGGTTGGTGATGGAACCTTTAAAGAAAGAGTCTACCCCTTTTCTCCCCTATGGAGTGGCTATATGTGTCGGGACTTTTTGGGCGCTGTTTGAGGAGATTTACGGTGTGAGAGGATGGTTATTGGGGCAATGAATGGGGATGAGTTATACTTTTAGCCAGGTCACAAATAGTGATTTTGCTCCCTTGGCCTAAAGCCTAAATAAAAAACTACGAAACACACGAAATACCTAAAAATTAACAATTTTACAGAACTTTTGGCGTTTTTCGCAGCTTCCGTCGTTATGTCTTAAAAATTACAGATTATGCCCTCATTTCTTTCTTTTCTTGCAAGATAAGGCATGTGCATTTATTATTATGTCCAGAGGGTGTTTTATATTCAGCTTATCTGCCGGAAGTTCCTCCCCGATTATCTTCTCCAGCTTTGGCTTAAGCTCAGGGTTATGTTCTACTTTATCTCCTACCTTCAGCAGGTTTAATCGACAGGCCGGGCAAGGAATAACCACTGTGGGAGAAAAATTGGAACGGGCACAATTTAGGCACAATTCAGCCCAAATGCCGGTAATGGAAAACAGGAAGGAGGTATTATGGAGTGTTACAACTCATTGATTTTAGGTGAGAAAGGTTGGTGCCGGAGGTGGGGGTCGAACCCACATGGAACTAAGTTCCACTGGATTTTGAGTCCAGCGCGTCTGCCAATTCCACCACTCCGGCTTGTATTGTCTGGGATTGTCTGGATTTTTTAAACAGAGCCGGTGTCGTAGAGACTTAAACCACCCCTCTCTATATGCCATCTTCTTCTAAGTTCCACGACTTTACTGATATTATAACACAATTGTCCAGTTTTGACAAGTATTTTTTGCCACAGACAGGTGTGAAGAGCTGAGAAAAAGAAGAAAAAGTCACAGTTCAATGCATGGATCGCTGTTTCCGGTGCACGCGTGAGCGATACGAAACAGAACGCCCTTAAAGACACAAAAAACGCCCGGAATCCAGATGAGAAGAAGCAGGAAAATCAGCAGGATAATGTAGCCGATGATCGTGCCTAAACACGCCAGTCCCTTCGCCCCCTCGAAAACCGGGGCGGTGCAAACGGTAACCTTAGGGCCCAGCACACCAGCGACTGCATCGGCGATGGCCTCCCAATAGTCTGTTCTAGCCGCCAGGGATTGCTCAATCTGAATTCCGTTGGCAGACAGGCGGTTGACTAAGTTGTTCGGATGGTTCCCGTTGAACTCGTCAGGGCAGAGCGGGTCCGCATCGGTGACAACGAGGATCCCAGAATCGTCTATCGCGGCCTCGATCGCTGCGCGCAGCTCCTGTTTCAAGCTTGCGGGTGATAGCCCTCCGATGCAGATGTGATCGTTTGTCCAGCCGTGAAACGCAACGGCGAATTTGAACCCGCGGTCGATGACAGTCTGAAGCAGTGGGAAGGATTCTTCATGAATCTCGGTGGATGTGATGTGCCAACGGTCGTAGGCCCCACCGCCGCTTTTCCAGCCCTTGCATCGCCACACGGAAACACATTTGGCCGCGAGTTGCTGCCCAACGCACTCGGCCTGCATGTCTGTGTAGCGTTCGATCATGCCACCGTGCGGAGCAAGGGCGATCAGTCCGTGGTGCTTGCCGTTGTCAGTCAGACGCTCCACGAACTCGCTGTCGGTTTGCGCCTCGGCATCCGTGAGACTCGACCTCGTGACTTCAGCATCCACGGTCACGGTCTCTGCCTCCCCTCCGCCTAGCCGGTCCCAGCCAGCCACCATCATCTGCACGTTCCCGAGAGGGAGGGAGTCTCCCTTCACGGTATAGAGAGCGCGCTCCGTCGGCGACCTGACGATTCTGACCTGCTGGTTGACCACACGCCCAATGGACGCAATGTCCTCTCCGTTGACCAGGCAATGTTCCTTCGTCCCCAGCGCAGCATCAGGCCATACAATCACTGTCGCGGGATAGGTTGGTGGCATTGTGCCTCCTCGCAATCAAAACCGTGCTGGGGACATTTCTATTTTGCTGCCTCGACGCTTAAAAACGGTGATTGAGTGGCTGATAAGAATTTTGATCTTAGGGTAATTCGGAGGAAGTGTCATAGAAGTGCCCCCAGATGGTTTTTTAGGGCTTTGAGCCTTATGATCTTGGATTATAGCATATAAAAATGAGTAAGTCAACTGAAAAGTTGAGGAAAAGAGGAAAATGCCTAAGCTGGATTACCCGTTTCTGGTGACAGAAAGGACAGAAATAGCGACATTGGCCAGAAAAAGCCAGGAGAAATTCATCTCCGAGAAACCGAAGATCTTCCCTGAGAATACGAGAGTTAGCTATTGGGCCGTCAATGGTCTTTTGTGAAATAAGATTGACAAAGTTTATTTGATGTGCTATTATTCAAGGAGGCAGGTAAGTTGGATTTCCTGATCAAAGAGGCCCTCGATGAAAAAAGAAAGGGGGAAACTTAAGAAAGTCTAAATGCCTCGGACTTATGACGCCTACTCGACAAAAAATCGGCACCTTTCAAAGATTATGATTGTCAATAAGTCAAGGATCTTGGAAATGATCCTTAAACTGAAAGAAGAAGAGTCTCTTTCATCATTAAGAAACAATATATCGCATCTAAAGCATCAGCTAACTAACACAAGATCGGATAAAATTGGATTGTTAGATATCGATTTTAAGGGTGACACAATAAAAATTGCTCAAAAATACTTGTTTGATGAGCTTCAACAAATTACAGAAGCTCAAACACTTGAAAGGGCAAAATATTATGTTGGGCGGTTTGAAAAAGGGATCACTGAAATCAAGACAAGCAAAGTCAATGATATTAATTTAAACCGTTGGAAGGAATATACAGATATTTATACCGATAGTTTGTGGATATGTGATAAACGAGATAATTCTGGAATCCACACCGCCGGATATTGGGGAAATTTTATTCCACAAATTCCAAATCAAATGATAAAACGTTACACCAAGAAAGGAGATTGGGTTTTAGATACCTTTGTGGGTTGTGGAACCACTTTAATTGAAAGCCAAAGATTGGGAAGAAATGGAATAGGGATAGAACTTCAAGAAAGTGTTGCCCGAAAAGCCCAAAAGTTTGTTTCTTCTGAACCAAATAAGTACGGTGTTATCAGTGAAGTTATAACTGGCGACAGCTCGCTGGTTGATTATAAATCACTTTTACAAAAATACGGACAAAAGTCTGTTCAGCTTTTAATCATGCACCCCCCATATTTTGATATTATCAAATTCAGTGATGACCCAAGAGATTTATCTAACGCTTGTTCTGTAGAGTCGTTCCTAAAGTTGATGAATAAAATAGTTGGCAATGCTTCATCAGTTTTAGACAGAGGAAGGTATTTTGCTCTGGTAATTGGTGATAAATATTCTAAAGGTGAATGGATTCCATTGGGATTTTTAACAATGAATGAGATTATGAAGAGAGGTTTTTCCTTAAAAAGCGTAATCGTGAAAAACTTTGAAGAGACCACAGGAAAACGCCATCAGAAAGAATTGTGGCGTTATCGAGCCCTGGTGGGTGGATTTTATATTTTTAAGCACGAATACATTTTTCTCTTCAAGAAAAAATAGTTAAAAGAAGAAGATTTCGAGTCCGAAATCCACTATCCGTAAATTTGGAGGGAAGCATCAGAGTGAAGAGAAAGATACGAAGAGAGATCAAGGCCAAACGGGACTCTTTGCATGAAGATGACCGGAAAGAACGGAGTCGTCTAATTGAAGAGACCTTATTTGGTCTTGACCACTTTAAAGAGGCTAAAACCATCCTCTTTTATGCCGCTACTAAGAGCGAGGTCGCCACAGAAGGAATGATCAGGCACGGAATAAACGTGGGCAAGCGGGTGATTTTACCTGTCACCCGGGGAGATAGCCTTGTCCTTTCTGAAATCAAAGATTACGACCTGGAATTGGCTTCAGGGGCCTTCGGCATTCTGGAACCAAGACCGGAATACCTGCGGTTGGTAGAACCGGCTGAAATAGACCTGGCCATTATTCCGGGGGTCGCCTTTGATGAAGAAGGCGGCCGGATCGGCCACGGTGGCGGGCATTACGACCGCTTACTGGCTCAAATGAAAGGAACAACCCACCTGATTGCCCTGGCCTATGAGGATCAAGTAGTCAAACGGCTGCCCCAGGAGGATCACGATATACCTATTGAGAAGATCATTACCGAAGCGAGAGTGCTGTATACTATTTAACCCAACTTCATACCAAAATGGTCATTTAGCATAGTGCTCTGTGACACTTGAAATTGTGGGGAAAGTCTCTTTACCCCTCACCCTAACCCTCTCCC
>JBFMHI010000192.1 GCA_040753085.1 bacterium
GCCGCCGCGCGCGTCGCGCGCGAGGCCGAACACGCGGGCGACGCCCGCCGCGCCGTTCAGCCGACCGCGAAGCGGTCGGCTGAACTTAGTTTTGAGTAGTTACCTCTGGTCAAACCATCTAAGGTTAGCTCCAGCGGAGCGGTAACACCCTGATAAATCAGGGTGCTAATCGCAGGAGAAAAATGAGGAGAGGAGGAGAATAGTAGTTACTCTCTCCGATATGAGAAATTCTACCACCAACAAAATAAGACCAATAAACAAAGGATATTGAAATCGATCTTCATATTGAGAATACAGGCCGGAAGCAAGTTCTTTTTTCTCCATGCCAGAGATTTCGCGGACAATTCTCTTTACCTCGATCTCACCAAGACTGGCCCGATAGTATTGCCCGGAAGTTTTAAAGGCCATCTGCTGGAGACTATTCTCATCTAACTTACTCATCACTACTTCGCCTTGCTTATTCAATTTGTATCCGGTAAGGTTTCTATTCTCATCATAGAGCGGGATAGGCTCACCCTGAGGCCGGCCGATACCTATGGTATAAATTCTTATGCCTTCCCTTTTGGCTTCCTCAGCCGCTTCTAAGGGATTACTTTGATGATCTTCACCATCGGTTAAGATGATGAGGACCTTATATTTTCGCTCCCGTTCGGAGAAACTTTTTATGGCCACTCTGATGGCCTCACCAATAGCCGTCCCCGGAGAGGGGATAAGGGATGTATCCGCCATAGAAAGAAAGAGCTTAGCGGCTGAATAGTCAAGGGTTAGAGGACACTGAAGGAAGGCATCTCCGGCAAAGGCAATGATTCCTACCCGATCTCCTTTAAGTTCATCAATCAGAGAAGATAATTCTAATTTGGCCTTAGCCAGACGGTTAGGTTGTACATCTTCTGCTTCCATACTTAAAGAGGTGTCGATGGCAATAAGGACATCTACCCCCTGCCGTTTTACCTTAACCATTCTGGAGCCGAACCGGGGATTAGCCAGGGCCAGGATGAGGAAGCTCAGCCCAAGCACGATAAGATACGCCTTTAACCTCTGTTTCTTGGAACTAACCGAAGAGGCCAGCACCTCCAATAACCTGGGCCCGGCAAACCTGGCGAGGAGTTTCTTTTTTCTCCAGCCGGCCGAGACATAAAGTATAATTACTCCGGGAATGAGCCAGAGTAAATAGAGGTTCTCAGGATAGCCAATCATCTTAATTTCGGATTGCGCACCCACTTCGTGGGTACCCAGGATTTCGGATTGGGATAAATGTAACCGTTCACCTCACCACGGAGACACAGAGACACTGAGAAAAATCTAAAGAACAAATCTCTTAATTCCATCTTTCAAAACAGGTATTAAGTGCTTTTTTCGTAACCGTTCAGGGGGTAATGAAAGTTGAGGGGAAATTTTTGTAACTATTCAGCCCTTAAGGCACAAAGACACAAAGATTACCAATAATAGCACACGGATTACACGGATGAGACGGATTGACACGGATAAAGATTTTCGACCTGTGAAATAGGTTTATACAAATATCCCCCAATAGAGGGTGAGAAGGTAAGAAAGAGAATAAACAGATCGCTCCTCTGGAGCTAATTTGTTATGAGAGATATATTCTACAAACATGTCGCTCCTCTGGAGCTAACCTGAATAAAGCTCCGTAGGAGCAATCTGTTTGTAGTAATTTCGCAAACGCAATATATTTGCAGCTCCGTAGGAGCGACCTGTTTTTAGTAGTAGAGCTTGAATATCTATGTCTATGGAAAGTTTCTTGCATCTTATTTAAACCTATTTCACAGGTCGAAAATTTTTAGAAAAAATCCGTGAGAATCCGCCAAAATCTGTGTCATCCGTGGGCTATTCTATTATTTTCTTCGTGGCTTAGTGGCTTTGTGGCTGAACGGTTACCTTTTTTCTAAAATCATTCTCCGTGTCTCTGTGTCTCTGTGGTGAACGATTACGGATAAATCTGCAACCTGTACTCCGAAGTCCGCAATCCGGAATCAATTATGGTATCTTCCGCAAGACGGTCTGGGCCAGGCCGATCTCCAAAAGGATGAAGGCCAGCCCCGGCCCCAGGAAATAAGGGAATATCTCGCGGTATTCCATATATTCTTTGACCTTGATCTCAGTCTTCTCCAGCTTATCAATCTGTTTATATATTTCTGAAAGTCCCTCAGAAGAGGTAGCCCGGAAGTAAAGACCGCCGGTTTCCTTAGCTATTTGAGACAGGGTTTCTTCATCCAGGTCTTCATCGATCCAGATATATTTTTTTCCAAAGATAGGATGGTTAATCGGATAAGGCGCCTTTCCTTTTGAACCAGCTCCAATAGTGTAAATCTTGACTCCAAAAGAGGCGGCTGCCCTGGCTGCCGTAAGGGGGTCGATCTCACCGGTGTTATTTCGACCGTCGGTCAAGAGAATAATAACTTTGCTCTTAGCCTGGCTTTCCTTCAGTCTGCTCAGAGAGGTCATAATGCCTATCCCAATGGCGGTGCCTTCGCTCCCGGTCATGCCGACCTCAACTTTGTCCAAAAACTCAAAAAGCGCGCCGTAGTCCAGGGTAAGAGGGGCTTGAGTCAGACTGAGTCCGGCAAAAGACACCACCCCAATACGGTCGCTTTTTCTTCCCTTAATGAACTCTACCGCCGCGGTCCTGGCCGCCTCGAACCTGTTTTTAGGCTTGAAATCCTCGGCCAGCATAGACCGTGAGGTGTCCAGGCACAGAATAATATCTATGCCCTTTTTTATGATCTCCTCACCCTTTACCCCGGTCTGAGGTCTGGCCAGGGCCAGGATGATAAAAGAGAGGGCAATCACCCTCAGGACCGTAAGCAATGCCTGGTAAGTGACTCGTCTGGGGGGACTGATCTCCTTCACTATCCCCAGATCAGAAAAGGTAAGGGCGGCAGGCTTTGAGGACCTCCTGTGCTTGTATAAAATCAAGAGAGGTAAAATCACTAAGATTAATAAAAATAATGGATTAGCGAATCGCATCATTAAAACTCGAGTCCGAATTCGGCTGAAAGGATGGTGGCTTGATAGTCTACCTGCTGACCGGGACGATCGGCTTCATCCTGGTGGTCGATAAATTCAGCCCTGACATTAAAAACAGCCCGCGGACTGAACCGATAGATGCCCTCCAGGCTGAATATCCCCCTGGCCCAATCAATCCTCTCGTCGCTGATGACATCCGGTTCCTTGGTCCACGGATCATCGGTTCGATCTGTCCACCGATATTCATAACCTACCAGAAGGCTCAGGTTGTATCTCAAGTAAAGGGTAAGCTCACCCCGGGCGATCTGAAAGGAAGTCAAGGTGTTTCCCCCTTTGGAGGATGGTTCAATCTCCTCCAGATATTTGTAATAACCATTAGCGGCTATCCTTTTGACCGGGACTTTATATCCGGCCTGGACACGGACGCCTGTTCTGTTGGGGGTATATGTCTTGACCGTATATGAAGCCGTGGTGTCCGGGAAATCTGGGTCCACCCGAATATAGGCAATGTTTCCCTCTAAGGATGGCATTCCCAGAAAGTCAAGATCACCCTTTACCCCCACCCAACCAGCTATTCCTTCCCGCATCTTATCCTCAGGATCGAGAAGGTCTCTGTCCCATTCGCCTCTAACAAACTCACCTTCAATAACAAAAAGATCCTCAACCGGAAGTAAAAAGTCTAGACCATAAATCTCGCTTTCCACTGGAGGGGGTAGATTACTTTCCTTTACCTTTCGATCCTTCAATTTAAGATAGGTCAGTCCCAGCTCAATAGCTGATTCGGCGGGCAAATAGGCGAAAACAGCCTTGAATCTTCCGCCGTAGACATCCCGGCGGTAGGCTTCTCCTCTTGGACGGACGCCAAAACCGATTAAGTCAAGGCCGGGGGTGGGTTGCAGGGCAATCTTTACCCCTTCAAAGAGCCTTGGCTCGTCCAGCAGTCCATCCAGTCGGCCCCCCTGAATACCGGAAAGCCTGGTGGTGTATCCAGGGGAGTGTGGGCCGGCGTTATCCTGGGGGTCCCATTCCTTCATGGTCAGAGGAGTAAGCGTAAGGTTAAAGCGTCCAGCTATGAGGTCAACCAGTGGTCGGTGAAATCCGAGTAATATCTCTCTGGATTCAACCTTAAGGTCCTCCGGCTCTTCTTTCCCCTCATTCCCTATTCGAATTACCCCCATTACCGCCAAATCCTTAACCACGGTTGATGAGAGTTTGATGTCAAGCCTCTCGGTCAGAGCCGTCTCGCGCTTAAGAGACGCTCCCAGGGAATCGATGATCTCTCCTTCTTTGCCCAACCCTTTTGCCCCGACATCTCTGGCCCTGAATCTACCCTCTCCCTGGACGGTGATTTTAGCCCGGTCTTCTTCCTGACCGCGTTTGAAGATATCAATATCAAAGGCCAGCGTTATCGACGGCCAAAATAGGACTAACCACAAGATCGCCTTCTTCATTACTCCTCTACTCACGAAAGTTGTATCTACTCAAAATCAAGTTAAAAAAGTAAGCTCATTACAGATTATAGTGCTATGGGTTAAGTTTCATCTCCTTTTGTCCTGACAGCGTCGGCATAAGAGCTTCCCCTCCCTTGAGGCTTATCCTTACCCACAAATTGGGTAAAAGGATGGGGTAAACAAGAGCCTGCCTTGATGAAAATCAAGGATAAACCACGAAGAGCACGAAGG
>JBFMHI010000193.1 GCA_040753085.1 bacterium
TAGCTCTTTTTCTAAGGTTTTTAGCAAGAGTAATAATATTGCCCGCCAATTTCACCCTCACCCTATCCCTCTCCCCTCAAGGGAGAGGGAATTTTGCTTTGTCTCCCAACTAACTGCTTAACTTAGTCTTGAGTAGTTACGAAAAGACGAACCCATTAAAGCAAGCTTGACAAGGCACTAGTGTATCGTCACATTTGATTTAATAGGTTGGTCTCTTGTAGAAGCAATCTCCCTCACCCTACCCCTCTCCCCTCAGGGGAGAGGGTAGGGTGAGGGGTAAAAGAGGTTCTACCCACAAATACTAACTTGACAAGGCACTAGCATCGAGCCTCGAGCCTCGAGGATCGAGCATCGAGGCTCGAGCCTCGAGTAAACCTACCTGCTACCGGCGGCTTTTTTGCGTCTCACATAGTCAGCCAACCTAACCACCCTGGCCCCCTTTTCACCACTCAAAAGTTCTTCTCCATCAAGGATAATATACTTATAACCCTGCTCGGTTAAAAAGAGTTGTCGATTAGAGGCAAAATGCTGTTCTTTTGTCTCCCGGGTAACCAGGGAGTAAAAATGGGCTATGGTGCCTTCTCTTTTGGGTCTTAAGATTCGTCCTAATCTCTGGGCCTCTTCCTGTCTTGAGCCAAAAGTGCCAGAAACTTGGATGGCTACTGAGGCTTGAGGGAGGTCAATCGCAAAATTCGCTACCTTGGAAACCACCAGAACCTTTATCTTCCCCTCCTTAAAGCCCTGGTAAAGTCTGGTCCTTTCCAGATTCGAGACCTGACCGGTTATGAGCGGGGCATCCAGTATCATGGCCAGAAATTTGAGCTGTTTCAGATATTGGCCGATAACTAAAATTGATTCTCCCTCATGTCTGTCAATCAATGTTTTAACCAGGGGTATTTTGGCCGGATTTTCTGAAGAGATTCTAAACTTTTCTCTATCATCAGCTACGGCGTAGGGCAGACGCTGTCCCTCCTCCAGATTTATCCTTATTTCAAAGCAGATGGCAGTGGCAATCCAGCCTTCCCTTTCCAATTCCTTCCAGGGCACATCGTATTTTTTGGGACCGATCAGGGAAAAGACATCTTCTTCTAAGCCATCTTCCCTGACCAGAGTAGCCGTTAGCCCAAGACGCCTCTTGGCCTGGATCTCGGCGGTTATCCGAAACACGGGCGCTGGAAGCAAGTGGACTTCATCATAAATAATTAGTCCCCAATTATGTCGATTAACCAGGGAAAAATGAGGGAACTCCTCATCTTTGGCCCTCCGGTAAGTCAGAATCTGATAAGTAGCCAGGGTCAGAGGACGAATCTCTTTAACCTCGCCACTGTATTCACCGATCATATCAGGGGGCAGATTGGTTTTATCTATTATTTCACTAATCCACTGTCGAAGGGCGATAATATTAGTCACCAGGATAAGGGTTTCACACTTTAACCGCTCTATGGCGCCTAAACCGACCATTGTTTTACCCGCCCCGCAAGGAAGAACAATCACCCCACTCCCTCCCTTCAATCCCCCCCCGGCGTGAAAATTCGCTACCGCCTCCACCTGATAGTGACGAAGATTGAAAGGCCTGCCGGCCCTGGTGGTCATTAAGAGGGAAACATCCAAATATGTCCCCGGAACGTATCCGGCTAAATCCTCCACCGGAAAGCCGATCTTGATCAAGGCTTGTTTTACATGTCCCCTCATTAAGGGATGTATTTCAATCGTGAAGGAATCAACTTTTTTGAGCAAATATGGCTTGGTCAGCTTATTGTGCCAGATCTCAGTAATAAGATATTCATCATTGGAGTAAAGAAAGAGGCCATCTTGCCTCTTGATCAGTTTTAACCTGCCGTACCGGGCGATGTAATCACAAATATCTTTTTTAACATTTTCTGGCAGATCAAATTTACTAAATCTCTCTAAGGCATTTAAGATATGCACTGCGGTTAGGCCGGCCGCGGCAGCATTCCACAGGGAAAGAGGAGATATCTTATAGGTATGAATATGTTCGGGGGATTTCTCTAATTCAGCAAATCTGACCAATTCATCCCTGGCCTCTTCATAGGCCGGGTTATCCACTTCCAAAAGAATGGTTTTATCAGATTGAATAATAACAGGATTATCCGGATGATAATTCATTTAGTCTCTTTCTCTTCTTATTTCTTTTTCTCAGCGCCTTTTTCTTCCTCAGCCTTCTCCCTTAATTTTTTTGCCCTCTCCTTAGCCGCATTCAAAGAGTTTCTCACATCTCCCATAAAATCTTCAAGTCTCCACTCCTCTAAGCCGGTCACATAAATATTGGTTGTTTGTCCGTAGGACTTGATCCGCATCCTTTTATTAAAGGAGTTGATAATGGCTATCACCCCAACCCCTATGGTCAAAGAGAGCAAAATACCGACTACCAACAAACGCAGTAAATTATGCGCCCCTGTCAATAAAAGATATATCGCATGAAAGAAGGTAGGCAGCCGCCACAAGGCCAACAAGATAAGGAGGGTTCCTCCACCGAGTCGTAAATAGTCAATCTCCTTATCCATGGTTATCGAGTCTATTTCTTCTAAATTGAACATCTTGGTAAAGGACTCCACCAGAGACCTCTGGTGGCAAAGAAGTCTTTGGTTAGTTAAAGCAATTCTCCATTTACGCCACCAACTTATTACATGGCCTATGTTCTGCTCAATCATTTCATCTGATATCTCTTCCTTTACTTCCTCACCTTCTTCTAACCAGTCCTCCATTTTATCAACCTCCTCAGGTAATAAAATCAGCCGGCAGAAATCAGAAGACAGAAGTCTTTGCCTTCGGTCATCTGTTTCTATCTGTGCCTTGTTTGTTGACCAATTACATATAGTTTAGCAAACGGCCTGCGGTTTGTCAACAAAAATGAGTTGCCTTTTTTGGCGGGCTCTGGTAAAATAGGCTAAGGTATTATGAAAACAGTAGCCTTTAGAACCCTCGGATGCAAGCTTAATCAATATGAAACCCAGATTATCCAGCAGATGCTGCTGAAGTCCTGTTTCTCGGTGGTCTCCTTTGACTCGCCGGCTGATTTTTATATTATTAACACCTGTACGGTCACCGGCAAAAGCGACTACAAATCAAGGCAGGCTATTCGTCAGGCGGTTCGGAGAGGAGAGAATTCAAGGGTGATCGTGACAGGATGTTATGCCCAGACTAATCCCCAAGAGATTTCTCAAATCCCGGGGGTAGACCTCATCATAGGGAATAGTGAGAAATGGCAAATATTAGAGTATTTAAGCTCCACTGGGGTAAAAGTAGAGGATATCTCGAATCAAAACCAATTTGACACCCCTGAGATTTCCGATTTTGGAGGAAATACCCGGGCTTTTATTAAGATTCAGGATGGGTGTAACCGGCAGTGCAGTTATTGCCGGGTCCCTCTTGCCCGGGGACCAAGCCGAAGCCAATCCCTGGCCAGGGTTATCTCCCAGGCGGAAGGGATAGTGGCCAAGGGATATCGAGAAATTGTTCTTACCGGGGTTGACCTGGGGGGGTATGGATGGGATCTAAAAGAAGAGGTCGATCTGTCAGGACTGCTTAAGGAATTGATGCAAGTTGATGGATTGGCCCGGATTAGATTGAGTTCCATTGAGCCGACAGAAATACCCGAAGAGCTGATCGACCTTATTAGAGGGCCAAAGATATGTTCCCACCTCCACATCCCACTTCAAAGCGGTAGTGACAGGATTCTGGAACGAATGGGGCGAAGATACGAGGCTTACTTTTATAAAGATCTTATTCTAAACCTAAGGGAGACTGTCCCCGGCATAGCTCTGGGGGCTGATGTAATGGTTGGTTTTCCTGGTGAGGGAGAGGAAGATTTTAATTCTACCCTAAGACTTATCGAGGAGCTCCCCCTGGCTTATCTCCACGTCTTTGAATATTCGAGGAGAGCCGGCACAAAGGCAGCTACTTTCAAGCCTGAGGTTCCTCCTGCCGTGAAGAAGAAGCGGAGTGAGATCCTAAGAAGGCTTTCCGCCGAGAAGTCTCTTTTATTCAGGAAGGAATTCGAAGGGGCTACCCTTTCGGTGCTTATTCTCAACACCCTGGATAAGGAGACAGAATATCTCCGAGGACTCTCGGATAATTATATCGAGGTTCTCTGCCCGGGTGTTAACGGGAATGAATGGTTCAATAGAATAGCGGCCGTCAGGATAACTGAAGTAAGTTCGGATAGAACCATGGGGGAATTAATCCCGGGTGGATCCTCCGTAACTACTCAAAACTAAGTTAAGCAGTTAGTTGGGAGACAAAGCAAAATTCCCTCTCCCTTGAGGGGAGAGGGATAGGGTGAGGGTGAAATGGGCGGGCAATATTATTACTCTTGCTAAAAACCTTAGAAAAAGAGCTACCACCCTCCCCTAACCCCTCCCATCAAGGGAGGGGAAGCTCTTAGGCCGACGCTGTCAGGACAAAAGGAGATGAAACTTAACCCATAGCACTATAATCTGTAATGAGCTTACTTTTTTAACTTGATTTTGAGTAGATACGGTCCTCCATAGATGTTGCAAGGGAGGTTTTAT
>JBFMHI010000194.1 GCA_040753085.1 bacterium
TACGCAAATTACGAGAAAGATTAGGCGAGAATATGACTTAGAAACACTCATGACAGAGCATTTTCATCTGTCAATTCTCTTAACCTGAAAAACATTAGGCAAATACGCTGATTTCAGAATTATCAGAACTTATATTTTTAAATCGTGAACTTGGGTTAATTCTCATATCTGAATCACAGAAAACTACAGCTTCGCCAGGAAATGCCCTTCAGCCATCCTCGCCCACCGCCCCCAGGCAACATGACGGTGGGTAGAAAACCAAAAAACATTTGACAAATCAAATGCCCCAGTCTATAATTAAAGGCCAGGGGCTAATTCCGGACAGGTGCGTCTATGTAGTGTATCTTAGCCACGTTAAACAAATACAAGGGAGGGAAAGTATGTCTATGAAAGAAGAGATCATAGAGTTAGCTAAGCGGACGAAAGAAGCCTCAAGGATGATAGCAAATCTCTCGCGTGAAGTAAAGGATAAGGCCCTTAACCAAATGGCTGATGCCCTGATGGAAGATGAAAATCGGGCCAGGATCAAACAGGCCAACCAGCTTGATCTTAAGGCCGGGAAGGAGGCCGGGCTTTCTACCGCCCTTATGGACAGGCTTTTATTGACCGATGACCGGATAGCCGATATGGCCGAAGGTCTAAGAGAAGTGGCGGCCCTGCCGGATCCGGTGGGAGAGATTACCGGCATGTGGCGGCGGCCGAATGGCCTTGAGATAGGACGTATGCGGGTGCCTCTTGGTGTAGTGGGAATCATTTACGAGGCCAGGCCCAACGTCACGGCTGATGCCGCCGGACTCTGTCTCAAGTCTGGAAATGCCATCCTGCTAAGGGGAGGCAAAGAGGCCATAAATTCTAATCGGGCTATTGCCAAAGTCCTGGCCGAGGCCGGAGCCAAGGCCGGTCTGCCGGAACATGGGATTTCGATTATCGAAACCACCGACCGGGCGGCCGTGGCAGAGATGCTTAAATTAGACGAATACATAGACGTAATTATCCCCCGAGGGAGTCAGCCGATGATTAAGAGCATTCTGGAGATGTCCAGGGTTCCGGTTATTTCTCACGGGGCCGGCAACTGTCATACCTTTGTGGATGAGAGCGCTGATCTGGAAAAGGCCGTCAAGATTGCCATCAATGCCAAGGTGCAGCGTCCGGGGGTATGCAATGCTATGGAGACCTTACTGGTCCACTCAAGGATAGCCAATACCTTCCTCCCTGAGGCATCTGGCCACCTTATGAAGGCAGGGGTTGAGCTTCGGGGTTGTTCCAGAACAAGGGAGATTCTGCCTGAAATAAAAGCGGCGACCGAGGAGGATTACGAAACCGAATATCTGGACCTCATTCTGGCCGTAAGAATAGTTGACAGCCTGGATGAGGCCATTGAACATATCACCCTCTACGGAACCGGTCACTCAGAGGCCATTGTGACTGAAAGCTATCAGAATGCCAGACGTTTCCTGCGAGAGGTGGATGCCTCCAGTGTCTTTGTCAATGCCTCCACCCGATTGGCCGATGGCCACCAATACGGGCTGGGGGCTGAGATAGGTATCTCGACCCAGAAACTGCACGCCCGTGGCCCAATGGGGCTTGCTGAGCTTACTTCGACTAAATTTATTGTCCTCGGAGAGGGACAAATTAGAAATTAGAAGATAAGAGGGCTTAAAGATGCCAAAAGCCAGGGCATATCAATATACATTCTGTCCCAACCTAACGGCCAAATTTCCTTCTACTCGCTATCAGGGCAGTAAAGCGAAACTTGTTGATTGAATTTGGGAACAGATGGCAGACCTGGATTTCGTTACTTATTTAGATGCCTTTGGCGGAACGGGTGCGGTTGCCTACCGCTTGAAGCATGAAGGCAATGAAGGTGTTATGACTACAAATAACTTCAGTGAGAACCTATTGACATACGTCGATAAATTCAGACGCACTCTTGTTACAGATACGGGCAACTGGGTGGTCAAAGGATTTATTGATGTATACCGAAATATCTACAGCATCTCGGTGGATACTAAAGTCGTCTCCAAGATCATTGAGTTGATGCTGTTTCCAGTCATTTCACAGTTCGCCGCAGAACATAGCTACAGAATGGTGCTCAGCGAGCATCAAAACCATTATCCAGACATTGGCTTCATAGGACCAGCTGAAACAAAAATCGCCCTTGCCCTCAAAAGCACGTATCGAACTGGCCCAGAAAGGGTGAACGGTTTTACATTGGGCGCCTTTACGGGCTATTTTCGGCGGCGTAAGTCCGTCAAGAATATCACCTTCCCGTATGAACAATACGACGCTCACTTTATACTGGGAATCATCTATGGCCGCAATGAGGAAACTATTAATGAAGGCCGAATTTATACGCTGGATGAGCTTCAGGATATCGTGTCGGTAGTCAAGGATTTCGACTTTTTGCTTCAGGAAAAGTGGCGAATTGCCAGTGAACGACCTGGGAGTGGAAACACGAAGAATATCGGTTCAGTCAGAGATATTCAAGCCTTGATTAAGGGCAATGGCCCCTTTGCCGCTTATGGCAAAGAGGTATTCGACGATTACTGGATGAATTATCTGACAGAAGATATGGCTCGATCTATTAACTCAGACGTCCCTTACCGAAATCTTGAAGAATATTGGAAGTGGTGTGAGCTTGGCGGTCGAAAGAAATAGATGGGACTGAACGGTTACTTAAGCCACTGTTTGATCTCTGCTTCCCATAATTCGGCGTCCTCCAGATAAAATCGGTAGGTAAATTTAAGTCCTTTCTCTATTGTAATCTGTAAGAACTTCTTGCCCGAGAATCTACCTGTGCCGGTGGAAACGGTTACTTCCCCGCCTTCTCCCGAAGTAGAATCAAGGAAGATGCCCCTCTTTTTCCGGGATCGATAAAAGACTGCGGAAGGGATTATTTGTCCCTCATCTCCGGCAATGAGTTCCATAACCTTATATCCAAAGTTAAAGGCTAAAAACCTGGTGGTCGTCAGGTAGATAGCATAACCGCTTAATCTGTATTCCCAGTCAAAGCTATATGATCCCTCTACCTGGGTGGCTTCCAGGATAGCTGTTTCATGATTAAGTTTCTCAGGGCTTACCCCTTTTCCGGAAAGCTTTGCAAGAAAAACGAGGAATAGAATAATAATCGCCGAGAGACCAATGGTAAAATAGAGCCAAAATCCTGGCCCTTGAGCGACCCATATACTCAGTTCGCGATCAGTCTGATTGATTTGCTCGCCTAAAGCCGGATTGACTCCCTCTCCATCAATGACCAGGTTGAGGAGAGCCACATCTAAGATCTTTTTATAATACCTGGAAGAAGATGCCCTTGTTTCAGATTCAAACCAGTAAAGGGTCTCTCCTCTTGAGAACACCGCCCGGTACGCTCTAACACTCTTTCCACGGCTAAAGACCAGATAGAGGCCATTCTGATAGACATTTATGTCTTTGATATAGGCGGCTTGTGATCTATCTCTTTGCCAGTAAGAATCCAGGA
This sequence comes from bacterium, assembly GCA_040753085.1. Lineage (NCBI taxonomy): Bacteria > bacterium. The sequence goes on from JBFMHI010000194.1 coordinate 3,479, forward strand.
CCTTAGAGGGATAATCGTCTAATTTTCTGCTGGCCAGGGTGAGATGAGAACAGCTATGTTTAAAATAGATAGCATCCCAGCCCTTACTCAATTTCTTGCTCTGTGCCCATCCTTGAGGGACCATTGTTTTTATGCCATAGGCTTGAAGGGGTTCAAACTCCAGGGGGCGATTCTCAAAATAGAAGATAACTCCATTTATGATCCCAATAATTATCACCACTAATCCTAAAACCATGGTTTGTAGTTTCATTTTTTCTTCCTTTCACCTTTGTAACTATTCAGCCACGGATTAACACGGATTAGCACGGATAAAATAATTAAAAGCAACAAAAAAGGAGTGGACTTACTTATCAATTTTGGAAGAGAAAGAGTTGAATTTAAAGGACTTATATATTAAAGGAATCAGTGTTTCATCCGTGTCCATCTGTGGCTGAATAGTTACTCACCTTTTTGGGTATGGTCAAAATTTCGACTTCAGCCTTTAGTCTTCTTCATACATCTTTTGACGTTACCCCTTTTTGTCTTTATTTTACCATAAAAAAAGACATTAGTCAAATCTGCTGGATGGTCGGCCAGGGCAATCGCCTCAAAAATTCGATCATTCAAGAGCCCTGGAAACCGCTGAAGCGGTTGCCAAGCATCGTTATTGTTTACCAACATAGGCAATAGCGCCTTGTCAAGCTTGCTTTAATGGGTTCGTCTTTTGTAAGGGTAACCCTTATGATTGCTTATTTGGGTAATTATTTAACCCTTCGGCATAAAGACAAGCACTAATACAGATAACTTCTATCTTGACAAAGCTGTAGGGGCACGTTGCCACGTGCCCCTACATTAAGGGCGATTCGCGAATCGTCCTTGCAAAAGGAGGAGGTAGGGGCGAATAATTATTCGCCCCTACTAAAGAGACTCTACCCATAAATACTAACGTGAC
>JBFMHI010000195.1 GCA_040753085.1 bacterium
CAAGTATTTTTTTAAAAATATTAAAAATATTCGTAGGCACACTTTTTAAACATATTTTAGTTGTATCCTCTTGATATATATAGAGTTAGGTCTATTTTTTAGGTGATTTTTAGGGGGAAGTTCCGATGTATCTCATCATATTGCCCATGGGATTCTTGAGGGAAGGCAGAAGCTGAGCGTTTATATTTGGTATATGTATAACCCTGCCTACGCTAATCCGGATGCCGGCACCTGGGATGCCTTACTCAGGGATACCCAAAAACTACCATTTATTGTAGCCATTGATGGGTTTATGAGTGAATCCTCCGACCTCGCTGATATTATCCTCCCTGATTCAAGCTATTTACAGCGACATGACCCGGAAAATATGCCCTCAGCCTTACTTCCCTGGGTTGGGGCAAGAATACCGGTAGTGGCAAACATCGGTGAACAGCGTGAGGTAAAGGATATCTTAAGAGACCTGGCAGGCCGAATTTCACCTGAGGTAGCTAAGTATTTTGAGAAAACACCGGAGGAGTATCTGGCTTACCAGATGGATACTGTGCCTGGACTAAAGGAAAAGGGTGGACTGAACTTTATCCGTCAGCATGGTGTTTATCCAGTCTATGGACCAAATGATAAGCCAGAGTTTGAAACATTTAAAAAGAGACTTAAACAGGCTTATGATGGAAGCTTTATCTGCCCGGATAATGATGCCCATAAACTTACCGAAGCCGAAGAATATCGCGGCATAGTGCTTAAGTGCCCGGATTGTAAGAAAATTCAAGGGGTTAAGATAGATGGCGTGGGTTATGCCGGGTTTAATACCCCTTCCCGAAAAATCCATGTCTATGTGGAGGAATGGGAGAAATACGGGTTTGAACCAATGCCGCATTACTGGCCTATCCCACAACACCAGAATATGAAGGATGATCAATTGATTATGACTACCTTTAAGGTCAATGTGCATGTCCAATCAAGGACATCAGCCTGTAAATGGTTATCCGAGATACACCACGCCAATCCTGCCTGGATTAATACCAAAACCGCATCAGCAAGGGGTATTAACGAAGGCGATTTGGTTAGGGTGACTTCAAAGATTGGTTATCTGGTGACCAAGGCACATTTGACTGAAGGGATTCACCCAAAGGTAGTGGCCATATCTACCTCAGCAGGACACTGGAGGTACGGGGCAGTATCTCAGGCAAAGAAGGACTTGACAAACCCCTATGGCAATCCTGACCCTGATGTTAATACCAATATGTGGTGGACAGATAATGGGGTTCACCCAAACCGGATTATCCCTATCTCTACAGACCCGATTGGTGGTGGTCAAGCCTGGTTCGATACAATAGTCACGGTAGAGAAGGCAAAACCAACGGATAAGTATCAAACCGTGGTCTTTGACTTAGAGGCAGGCAAGAAGGCGTATCAAGAGACATTACAGTATGCGACCAAGAAGCGGGGTGAGGGTGGAGGACATTAAAGACTTTATGGAGTGCGGTGGCTTGCCACCGCTTTCAGAGGCAACAAAGCGAAAGCAAGCTTTCGCACTCCAAAACAAAAAGGAGGAACGTAACCGTTCACCTCACCACGGAGACACAGAGACACTGAGAAAAATCTAAAATCATTCTCCGTGTCTCTGTGTCTCTGTGGTGAACAATTACGGAGGACAAAAACAATGAAACGAATTTTAACGCTATGTCTAACAGCAGGTATCTTGAGTTGCTCTCAATTGGTCTTTAGTGAGGAGAAGCCAAAGGTTGAGGTAAGCGGGTATTTTTGGTTGCAGTATCTAAATGACCTCTCTGATTCACCGGAGAAGGGAACAAAGAGCCAGAGCTCATTTGAACTTAATCGCATGCAGATTCATGTAAAGGGAGCCTTTACTGACAAGGTCAAGGCGAATATGGTCTTAGAGGCACAGACACCTGAATACCCGGGGGGGAGTCTCAAGAGCCCGTTTGTCAAAAACATTGTCTTAGAGATGGCTGATCTGCTTCCTTTGCCAGGGAATAAGATTATTATAGGTATACCAGGAACCCCCTGGATTGGACAGGAAGAGGGTATCTGGAAGCACCGCTTTATCTATCGCGTTCAGGCAGATGCTGATGCCGGGGTAAAATCAAACGATAGAGGGATAGGTATAGCCGGAAAGATTCCCAACTCCTACGGCGATTATGCAATTACCTATGGCAACGGTGAAGGTGGGACAGGCAACTTTGACGATAAGTATAAGGATGTCCAGGCACGCTTAACTGTCTCTCCCGTTCCCAGCATCCTTTCAGGTTTAAAGTTACACCTGTTTAAGCAGATTGGAAAACAAACCAGCAACGGCAAGAAGAACGACGTTTTGATTGGTGGGCTTAGTCTTGAGGATAAAGCTCATCATCTAATGGCCAGCTATCTAAGAAAAGAGGTAGAAACAACTTCCACGATTACCTCCCCTGGTTTAAGTATCCACGGCTCTTACAAGATTACGCCGGAGGCAGGCATCTTTACCCGTTTTGATAGCTGGGACCCAGATAAGGATAAGAGCGATGATGCCTATAAGCGGATAGTTCTTGGCGCAACCTATTCACCATTTAAGGATATCCGCTTTGCCGTAAGTTATATTGCCAAAAACCTGCAAAAGGAGACGGAGACGAAAAAGAACCAGAAATGGCTTAGCCTGCATGCTGAGGTGAAATATTAAGGCAGTAAAGCATCTCTTGGTGGCCTACTTAAATTGAGGAATATATCCAGGTTGGCCGCTAAAAGTTGCGGAGGGAAAGTATCAGGCTCGGACCCCAGCGATAGCGGCTGGCCTTACCGATCACGTCTGGCCTCTTTGGGGATGGCTCACTCTACCTGCCGTTCAACGTAAGTAGGCCACCAACTAATATTCTTCTGAATAATGGCCTCAGAGAAGAGATGAGCGCCTATGCCCGTCAATTGGCTCTGACCAGGTATTCCTGGGATGAGGATCACGGAGAGGACAGCGGAGGTTTATGGATGAGGCGGAATTTACTGTCAGAACTGCTCATGGTCTTGTGGCTAACCGGCTGTAATGACAGCGGTGATATTTCGGCTAAAGAAGTAAAGCTGCTTATGGAGAACGGCCGACTCAAGGAGGTTATCCTTTTGGATGTGCGAAGGCCGGAAGAGTATGCGGCCGGGCATATTTCGGGAAGTCTTTCTATGCCGCTTAATAGTCTGGAGGAAAGGATAGGCGAGTTAGACCAGGCCAGGCCGGTTATCGTCTACTGCCAGAGTGGTAAAAGTGGATGCAGCCGCAGTCAAAGGGCTTGCAGATTGCTCAAAGAACAGGGATTTAAGCGAGTTAAGGATATGGCCGGTGGAATAAATGAATGGCGCCGGATTGGCGGAAAAATAGAAGGCAGCGGCCAGGCAGAGGAGACGGGTCAAACAAAGATGCCTGTCTGGGAGTTAGGTCATGGGTGTGAGGATTGAAAAAAAGGAGGGCCTCGTCAAATGGAAGGTTTGATACCCCAGGAAAAGGATAGGGGGGATAAAGCAGAAGAGGCTGAAAGGATAAGTGCGGTTTATAAGCTCTTATCCAGGATATTTATCGGCGAGGTTGATGCCCCGTTTTTAAGGCAAGTACGGACAGAGGGCTTCTGTGAATCCCTGAAAAGCGCCGGGATAGATTTCGGGGATGAATTCCTGAGCCGGAATGAAGAGGAACTCCTGGAAGACCTGGCGGTAGAATACGCCCGGCTCTTTATTGTGCCGGGGATTAGCCTCCCCCCTTATGAGTCTGTCTATGCCGAAGGGATGCTTAGCGGGGAATCCGCTCAACAAGTAGGTAATTTTTATCGAAAATGTGGGATGGAGGTAGTGGAGGCGAGCTTCCTGCCGGACCATGTGGGCTTAGAGTTGGAGCTAATGAGTTATCTGAAACAAAAAGAAGCCGACGCCTTGAAAAACGGAAATCAGGATACCTCCAGGTGGATGGAACTTCAAAAGGAATTTATGGCCGACCACCTGGGTAAGTGGGTGCCTCAATTCTTTACCATGGTGGAAAAAGGGACAGAGTCCCCCTTCTACAAAGAGATGGCTAAGTTAGGCCGGGAATTATTAGTTGGATGTAACGGTTATGTCTTTGCGCCTTAGGGGCTGAACGCTTACCATTGGTAACCGTTCAGGGGGATAATGAAAGTTGAGGGGAAATTTTTGTAACTATTCAGCCCTTAAGGCACAAAGACACAAAGATTACCAATAATAGCACACGGATTACACGGATGAGACGGATTGACACGGATAAAAATTTAGTAACCGTTCAGCCACAGATGCACACAGATGAAACACGGAAAATCCGTGAGCCGTGTCCGTGATTCGGGTCTGTCCTTAGGCTGTAGGGACAACCCTTGTGGTTGTCCGTCTACGGAACGGA
>JBFMHI010000196.1 GCA_040753085.1 bacterium
GAAAATGAGGTTCAAGGATTGCAAGGGATGAAAATATGTGATTTTTTATTAAGAAAGGCAGTAAAGGTTTCATCCATCGAAGAATTTAAAGAGCTTTTGGAGAAGGTGAAGCAGGAAGTTTAGTCTTCTGGAAGAAGCTAGTGCTTTATAATGGACCCAAAAGATCGGACAGTATGTTAAGTTACTATACTTTCGCACTTTTTGTCATTCCTGCGCAAGCAGGAATCCAGAAGCCTTGATATTACTGGATTCCCGCTTTCGCGGGAATGACGAGAGGTTATTACAAAGTATTTGTATTTCAAGTAGTTACAAAAAAGTGCAAAAGTATAGAATATAATTGACTTAACCATAGTTCGCAATGGTCCAGTTAGCTGTGTAGCATCCTTTTTTGTCTTACCCCCTGGTGAGTTTCCTGAAGTTTCAAATTTTTTAGAATCTGAAGAAGAAAAAGAAAGAAGCGAAAAATTAGCAATGAATATCGTTATGCAGTATGAAGAAGAAAGAGGCTGGGAACCTGAAGATGTATCTATGAAAAAATTGGGCTTTGACATCAGAAGCTTAGGTCAAGCAGACCCTAAAACTGGTTACAGAGAGGTTAGAAGAATTGAGGTTAAGGGTAGAAGAAGAGGGGAGAATATTCGGCTTACAGTAAATGAGTGGCTCAAGGGAAAGCAATTAAGGGATACATACTGGTTATATGTAGTGTGGAATCCAACGGAATCTGATTATGAGCTAAAGACGATTCCTGACCCGGCAAATAAATTGGAATACGCCGCAAAAGAAATATTCAAAAGAGGATAAAGATGAACAATATTGAAAGAGTAATTGAATGTATAAAGAAATACAAGCCAGAGAAAGTCATCTTCTTTGGTTCCTATGCCCGAGGAGAGATAGATGAATACAGTGATTTAGATTTTGTGGTTATTAAAAAGACAAAGAAAAGATTTATAAGAAGACTAATAGAGGTGGCGAAACTCATTGATAATGATTTGGGTCAGGTGGATGTCTTTGTTTATACTCCTGAAGAATTTCAAAGAATGGTAGAATGGGAGAATCCTTTTATAGAGAATGTGTTAAAAGAAGGGAGGGTAGTATATGAAAGAAAATAAGGTGGAAGCATTAAGATGGCTGAAACAGGCAGAATATAACTTGCAAGTTGCTGAAAATAATCTTAATGCAAAATTATATTCAGCCTCTTGTTTTATGAGCGAACAATCAGCCCAAGTAGCATTAAAGGCATATCTTATTTTTAAGACAGGTAGACCTGTATTATGGGTTCATTCTGTAAAAAAACTTGCAGAAAATTGTCTGCAATATCACGATAAATTTAAAGAAATAGTTGAATGCGGGAAAATTTTAGATAGATATTACATCCCAACAAGATACCCCGATGCACTGGCGCCGCCTGCAGTTCCTTATGAAATATATACGGTAAAAGATGCTGAAGAAGCAGTTGATTTCGCAAGGAAGATCATAGCTAAGGTAATGGAAGAACTTAAAGGAGGAACAAATGCAAGAAATTAAACCATTTCTGCCGCTAATGAAGACGGATAAAAGCGGGGAGGAGCTAATAAGTGAAGCCGCTGAGCTGATAGAAAAAGAGGTGGAGGATATAGAACAGAAAGCAGACGCTTACGTGGCCCTAAGGATTTTCTCCACCATAAATTTTCCGGCCTCATTGGTGAATAAGATCTTGAAAAGGAGGGATATTATGGTTCAATCCGCATTTTATCAGGAGATATTGCAAGAAGGAGAAATGATAGGGATAGAAAAAGGGATAGAAAAGGGGATAGAAAAGGGGATAGAAAGGAGTATTTTGGAAGTTTTAGCAGAGCGATTTGAGTTTGTTTCTCCTAAATTAGAAAATGAGGTTCAAGGATTGCAAGGGATGAAAGTATGTGATTTTTTATTAAGAAAGGCAGTAAAGGTTTCATCCATCGAAGAATTTAAAGAGCTTTTGGAGAAGGTGAAGCAGGAAGTTTAGTCTTCTGGAAGAAGCCAGTGCTTTGTCAAGTTAGTATTTGTGGGTACAGCCTCTTTAGTTTAATTCTATCGTCTTTGGTGGTGAATTGCCAAACCAGGTAATAGATGTATCGACAAAATATTCAACTTACTTTAATAAACTTGACAAGGTACTAGAGTATAAGGAGGCTAAAAGATGTCAAAAAATCTAAGGGCAGTAGTGGTAAGTCTGATGTGCTTGAGCCTAATTGGCTGTGGAAAAGGCCAGGATAAGGCCAACTCGATTCAGATTAAAGGCTCGGACACGATGGTCAACCTTGTTCAGGCCTGGAGTGAGGCATTTATGCAGGCCAATCCAGGTTCTTATGTGGCGGTCACCGGAGGTGGGTCGGGAACCGGAATTGCGGCTCTTCTTAATAAAACCTGTAATATCGCTATGTGTTCCAGAAAGATGAAGGGAAAAGAGATAGAACTGGCCAGAAAGAAAGGAATTGAGCCAAAAGAGATTACGGTTGCCCTTGACGGATTGGCGGTGGTTGTCCATCCCTCTAATCCGATTGAGCAACTTACTATTCCCCAGCTTTCCGATATCTTTACCGGCAAGATCACGGATTGGAAGGAGGTAGGTGGTAAAGAAGGCAATATAGTGATTATTTCCCGTGAGGTTAACTCGGGGACACATGTCTACTTCAAAGAGCATGTGCTTAGTCAGAGAGAATACAGTAAAGAGGCCTTACTTGTGCCATCTTCCCAGGCAGTGGCCGACGAAATTGCCCAAAATCCAAAGGCTATTGGCTACTATGGCATGGGTTATATTAGTCCGAAACAGAAGGCCATTAAGGTAGCTAAAGACGAAAACTCCCCTTTTGTGCTTCCCATAGTTGATAATGTAACCAACGGCAGTTACCATATTTCTCGCCCTCTGCTGATGTATACTAACGGCGAGCCAACCGGGCTAGTGAAGAAATTCCTCGATTTTATATTGAGCCAGAAGGGACAGGAGATTGTCCTAAAGATCGACTTTGTCCCGGTAGCGGCGAAATAAAGAGGGGTATAACATGCTAAAAAAGAGATGGAGTAAACAGCACCTTAAAGAGGGCTTGATCGAAAGCATCATCAGGCTCAGCGGTGTAACTTGCATCCTCATAGTGACTTTAATCTTTCTTTTTCTTCTTAAAGAGGGACTTTCTGTGTTTAAGATAGTCACCCCACTTGATTTCCTGTTTGGCCAGACCTGGCATCCTATTTCCGAGCCACCTTCTTTTGGCATCCTGCCTCTTATTCTGGGTTCTTTTTTTGTCACTGGAGGAGCCGCCGTTCTGGCTTTGCCCTTAGGCGTATCCAGCGCCGTTTTTATTGCGGAGATTGCTTCTCCAAAAGTGAAAGAAGTAGTCAAGGTAGGGGTTGAATTCCTGGCGGCCATTCCCAGCGTAGTAATTGGCTTTATTGGTATAGTGGTTCTGTCGCCCATGGTGCAGACCCTATTTGATCTTCCCACTGGCCTTACCGCCTTGTCAGGCTCTATTATGCTGGCCCTGATGTCTATGCCTACTATTGTGAGTATTACCGAAGATGCCATCACGGCCGTTCCCAAACAATACCGAGAAGCGGCGCTGGCCTTAGGGGCAACTAAATGGCAAACGATCTGGCGGGTGGTTCTTAGAGCCGCTTCACCGGGAATAATCGCTGGTTGTATGTTGGGCATAGGGCGGGTGATCGGAGAAACTATGGCGGTAATGATGATAACCGGAAATGCGGCCAGAATTCCCCACTCCCTGTTTCAACCGGTAAGAACACTTACCGCGACTATTGCCGCGGAAATGGGAGAGACTGTCCAGGGCAGCGACCATTATGCGGCCCTCTTTGCCATTGGCATTGTGCTTTTTGCCATAAGTTTTGTGATAAACCTTACGGCTGATATCTTTCTGCATAGGGAAATAAGATAACAGGTAACCGTTCAGGGGGTAATGAAAGTTGAGGGGGAATTTTTGTAACTATTCAGCCTTTAAGGCACAAAGACACAAAGATTACTAATAATAGCACACGGATTACACGGATGAGACGGATTGACACGGATAAAAATTTATGTAACCGTTCAGGTATGCACGAATTAGCACGGATAAATAACACAGGACAGAAGGCGGAAGTGTAGGGACAGGGCCTTGTCCCTGTCCGTGCTTGTCCATGTCCGTTCCGTAGACGGACAACCACAAGGGTTGTCCCTACAGCCTAAGGACAGACCCTAATCACGGACACGGCTCACGGATTCTCCGTGTTTCATCTGTGTGCATCTGTGGCTGAACGGTTACGATAACAGAAGACAGAGCACAGGTTCGGCGCTATGAGAAGACCAGATCCAAGAATATCACAAAAGATCGCCTTTGCCATACTTTTAT
>JBFMHI010000197.1 GCA_040753085.1 bacterium
TAGGAGCGACCTGTTTTTAGTAGTAGTAGAGCTTGAATATCTATGTCGATGGGAAATTTCTTGCATTTTATTAGACCTATTTCACAGGTCGAAAAATTATTTAAAGATGGGATTAAAAGATTTGTTTATCTTCGTGCCCTTCGTGTTCTTCGTGGTTTTTAAAAGATGTGGGTAAGGATAAGCCCATCAAGGGAGAGGGAATTTTGCTTTGTCTCCCAACTAACTGTTTAACTTAGTTTTGAGTAGTTACGCTCCCTTTGATCAATTTCAATATCTCCCTGTCCTTTACCTTCAGATAGGCTTGCTCCTTCCACCTTCCGGCCAGGGCATTAGGGAGCCTAAGCAGGGCCCTTAAGAAGGCCTTCCAGAATCGCATTCTACCCCGGAAAAGATCGCGAATCAAAAAGAGGGGACAGTATAAGAGATGGGAAAGAATAAGCCCTGGATCAGAGATATTCTTCCAGGTGAAGAGGTAATTATTTCGGGCAGAAATAAGCTTAACCCATTCCGGTTTAAATTCTTTGGTGATGGTCGCCTGGACCTTATGATACATCAGGCTCCTTGGTTCGTAGACACACCTTAACCCTCTCTTCCAGGCCCGATAACATATATCCACATCTTCATAGTAAAAAGGGTGATATAAGGGATCAAACCCCTCTAATTCCAAGAACTTCTCCCGATGATAGGCGCCGGCTCCGCCGCAGACAAATAAAGGTGGATTTTGGTCGTCTTCTCTTTTATTTATCACCGTTAAGTGGCCGTATTTGAAGAAACCTCCGTGATTCCCGGTGAGGTAGGTTCCATCGAAGCGGTAGATCCTGGTTGCTACGGCAAAGACATCCTCCTTTTGGAAATGGTCCAAAAGATAAACAAAGGCATCCGGCGCGGGTTTGACGTCGTTGTTAAGCAAAATAACCACAGGGGCCTTACTCTTTCTTACCCCCATGTTAGTCGCCTCACCAAATCCTATCTTTTGGTCTAGGGTGATTATTTGAATCTGAGGGAAATTGTCTCTAATAAACCGGACACTTTCATCTTTACTATGGTCATCTACCAGAATGACTTCGTAGCTGTAACCACTATTAGATGCCGCCAGACATACTCGGGGCAAGCATTCTTCCAGAAGATCTGCTCCGTTTCGGTTGGTAATGACAATACTAATATCTAACATTGGCAACGGGTGATTGGCCACGGGTGTCTGATGGTCTTTAAAGATAAGGATAACCCTGACTGCTGACTATTAGGTATAGGAACACGTGGCAACGTGTCCCTACAATGACTTTAAAGAAGGGGTAACCCTCTGACTGCTGACTATTATACCTGAAGAAGCGAGTTATTGCAATCAAATTTGTTGACAAAGCCGAAAGCGTCTGTTAAAATAATAGCGGATTGGCCATTACAGGATGTAAAGTCCACCGTAACTATTCAGGTGGATAGACTGAAGGCTGGAGGTGGAAGGCTTTTAGGGACAGATGTGGTGAGTAGATGATGGGACTTCAGTCTTTAGGGGTAAGGATAGGGTAACCATATAGGGGACCACTGTTGCCGCACTTGAATCACGTGCAGGCAGTTCATCAAAGAGACCTCCCACAGGGGTGGGCGTGTTTACATGCCCTTTGCGCTGGCTGGCAAGTACCCGAACGCTGCTGCCGAATGGGGGTGACAGTTTATCTTTCCCCAGGAAAATCGCTGGGTCTTATCCTTCGATATATTGTTCGTGAGACGTTATATTTATCAATCGGAGCAACGTATGGAAACTGTCAAAATCTCGCCAAAATTCCAAGTCGTAATCCCAAAGGGGATCCGGGAGAAGCTTCAGCTGGTTTCAGGACAGAAAGTGCAGGCGATTGTCTATGAGGGTCGAATCGAGCTGATTCCATTGCAGCCAGTTCAGGAAATGCGCGGATTCCTCGCCGGGATCGACACAACCATCGAACGTGAGGCCGACCGCGTATGAATGTCGTGGATTCCTCAGCATGGCTCGAATACTTCGCAAATGGGCCCAACGCGCCCTTTTTCGCAGAGGCGATCGAAAACCCAGGTCGTTTGGTAGTGCCGACTCTAAGTCTCTATGAAGTCTTCAAAAGGGTGCTCCAACAAACCAGCGAGAGCAAGGCCTTACAAGTTGTTGCCACGATGCAGCAGGGGAAGGTCGTCGATCTAACTTCAACACTCGCGCTTAGCGCAGCTAAGATAAGTGTGGAACACCATCTGCCAATGGCCGATAGCGTGATTCTCGCGACCGCCCGAGCTTATGATGCCACGCTCTGGACCCAGGACGAAGATTTCGAGGGATTGTACGGCGTACGATACCAAAAGAAGAGATCGTAATATACAGATGGGCTAACAAGCGGATCGAAATGATGTCCCGGTTTTAGTCGGATACCTGATTTTGGAACAATTGGATTTTGTAGCGGATACTTCCACTCAAAAACTTATTCCTAACCCCGCTCATAATGGTGAATATGCCATAGACTTATATTAACTATTCAGCCACAAAGACACGAAGACACAATGATAGAATAGCACACGGATGACACAGATTTTGGCGGATTCTCACGGATTTTTTCTAATAAATTTTTATCCGTGTCAATCCGTCTCATCCGTGTAATCCGTGTGCTATTATTGGTAATCTTTGTGCCTTAAGGGCTGAATAGTTACTATATCAGAAGGAGGCTATAATGATGGATGAGGAAAGATTTTTCTTCTGGTCGCCGGAGGAGAGGGATTTAAGGAAGGCCCTGAAAGATCTGCGGGATGATTATGGTTGTGCCGCTCTTAAGTTTGAAACCGAAGCCGAAGGGGCAAGTTTTGAAGATATCCGATATTACATGAATCTGGCTTTGGGTCAGATAGCCATCAAGGTCAAGATCGGAGGAGTAGATGCCAGAAACGACATTAGAGAACTTTTAAAGATTGGGGTGAAAGGGATTATTGCCCCTATGGTGGAATCTCCCTATGGTCTGAAGAATTTCATCGCCGCCTTAACCGAAATGGCCAGCCCTGAACAATACCAATATATTTTTAAGGGGTTCAACGTCGAAACCATAACTACTTACCATCAAATAGATGATATCTTTGCCTTGCCGGAAATCAAGCAGATTGACAAGATTAGTATTGGCCGCAGCGATCTGTCCGGATCAATGGGCCTGAAACCGGATGATGAGCCGGTGATGAAAATTGTTAAAGAAATCACTGAAAAGGCCCATCAGATTGGGCTGGCTGTCTCGGTGGGCGGAGGCATAACCCCGGGTAATGCCCGGCGAATATCAGAACAGATTAAACCGGAAAGTATAAACACCAGAAATTTAGGGTTTGACCTTAGTCGAGTTAAAGACCCGGGGCTTTCTATTCAAAAGGCCCTGGAATTTGAGATAACCTTACTTGAGCACCGGTCTAAACAGGCCAAGGCCGCCTTTGATAGCCTTCAAAAAAGAGTGGCCGTGCTTAGAGAGAGGATGAAACAGTGAGAATCCGGAATGCGGAATACAGAAGGCGGATTAAAAAATTGGTTTTGTTGATATGGGTTCTTGGGGGATCAAATTTTGCCTGGGCTCAGGGGTATCCCTTTCAGGTAGGCGAAAAGCTTATCTATGAGGTCAAGATACTCGGTATCAAGGCGGGCAAGCAGACGATTAAGATAGACTCTAAAACAAAACTGGGGCAAGAAGAGGTCTATTGCCTCACCTCTGAGACGGCTTCGTCCTCCTTTCTTTCTCTCTTCTATAAGGTCTATGACCGGATTCAGACTTATATTGGAGTAAATGACCTCTTACCCAGATATATTAAGGCTGACATCCATGAAGGGGGCAAAATTCGGCATACGAAAACCCAAATCGATCAGGGCGATCTTACGGCGGTGGTAAGGGAAGAGAATAAGCCGGAGAAAAAATTGGAAATCGCTCCTAATACAATAGATGTTACCTCTCTCATTTATTATTTAAGAACCAAAGAGTTTGAAGTGGGAGACACCTTTGACCTGGGAATTATCAATACCGGATCAGGGGTAAAGTTTCTAAACACCCGGGTAGAAATAGTAGAAAGAAAGACCATCGAGGTTCCTTTAGGGGAATTCACGGCTTTATTAGCCAGAGAGGACAAAGATGGCGGGATTGGCATCTGGTTTAGTGATGATAGGCTCCGGCTCCCTCTAAGGATCGACGCCACCACGCCGGTGGGTGTCCTCTCGGCCCTGTTGGAAAAAACAGATGGGATAAAAAGATGGTAACCGTTCAGCCACAAAGCCACTAAGCCACGAAGAGAATGATAGAATAGCACACGGATGACACAGATTTTGGCGGATTCTCACGGATTTTTTCTAATAAATTTTTATCCGTGTCAATCCGTCTC
>JBFMHI010000198.1 GCA_040753085.1 bacterium
TGGTTGTCCGTCTACGGAACGGACATGGACAAGCACGGACAGGGACAAGCCCTGTCCCTACACTTCCGCCTTCTGTCCTGTGTTATTTATCCGTGCTAATTCGTGCATACCTGAACGGTTACAAAAAAATGAAGGCCCTCGGATAGACACGGGGTTCACCCCGCCCCAATCCTCCGTAGTCCCATATTCCCCTTGGGACAAACCTTTCGACATTCATTACAACTGATGCACTCCAGGGGGCTGACCCTAACAGTGGTGCCTGCCTTTTCTATGGCCTCGACTTTACATTGCTCTACACAAAGATTGCAAAGGCCGCAATTTCCTTTGGAGCTAAATTTAAAAAGGCTCAGCCTGGAACCTAAGCCTAAACCTGCGCCTACCGGACAGAGATATTTGCACCAAAACCGAAACTCAAACCCCGCGGCTATTAAAACAAGTCCGAGCAATATCCAGTGGAACTTTCCACCTGTCCAGGAAAAGAGGGTATTAAAAGGCTCTATGTTGGCTATATTGGCATTATCTATTAGTAAAGCCGCCATAAGCAGCCCCCACAATAGAAAATATTTCACCTGTCTTATTCCCTTACCCAAGGCAGGCAGATACCCCCTTTTGGGGCTGAGTTGATAAATGAATTCCTGAACGGTTCCGAAGGGGCAGAGAAAGCCGCAGTAGAAACGCCCCCAGAGAAGGGTTGTTATCAGGATAAAGGCCATAAAGAGATAGAAGAAAGGGTTGTATATCAGAAGGGGTAAATGATAGGTGATGATATTAACCAGATTGACCGTTGATAGGGAACTGCTTTTTATGAAGCCTAAAAAGATAAGGGCAAAGACTAAAGAAAGATAGCGAAGCCACCTCTTTTGAGTAAGAAAACCCCCTAAGGCCATCAGGAAGAGAACAGCCAGTCCCGACAGCTCTGCCCTCTGTTTAAGTTGATGTTCAGGGGTTTCGCCGTCCTTCACCTTGAGTCCGAGACGATCCCTGGCGGCCTGAAGCACGCCTTTTTTGACAGAGCGGGCAATGGCTTCGGCGGTAATAGTGGCCCGGCTGATGCCATCTAAGTCATAACCTATCCGAAGTGAATCCTCGATCCCTTTTCCTTTAAACTGATCTTTGAAAGAAGGATCATATATTCCTTCTACATAAGAGGGTGTTTCAGTATGTTCCAGGATTTCGAGGCCGGTAATCTTTCCGGACAGATCAAGCCCCACCATAATCTTAATCTGACCGGCATAACCTCTTTCTTCTGGAGTAAGGTCGGTGGTGATAAAGCAAAGACCGACCAGTTGTCGATTTCCAGCCGGGTCTATTCGGTAGGCTTCATACAAAGGGGGACGGCCTTTTTTTTCGGAGAAACTAATCCCTTCCCCCGGCATCACTGCCCGGAGGGCTTCTTTTTCCCTGGCTAATTCAGTTTCCTCTCCTTGAGGCTTTAGTTGCTGAACATAGTTGAAACCTAAAGCGGCAATTAGACTAATTAAGGCGGTAAGTCTTATCACGTTTTCGAGTTTCGAGGGGCCATACAAAAGTTGGGTCTTGTTCATCATTTCGGCCAGTTACCTTCCCACCTTCCCGAAAGCTTGAAGCCTTCGGGAAGGTAAATAGCCCCCTTGGCCGAAACGATGAACATCTCCCCAGCTCGAAACCTAAAACTGTTTACGGGCCAACGGCCAGGAACATGGTGTGGCCTTCTCTTTTAAGCAGAAGGATCGCCCCTCCCGGCCCCATATCTTTGACTATCTTCTGGAATTGAGCAAGGGAATCGATGGGAATATTATTTATCTCTTTTATTATATCACCCTGCTTAAGCCCAAAGGTATAGGCCGGACTTTCAGGATCCACTTCTGAGACCAGAAGCCCTCTTTCCGCCGGAGGCAGATTAAACTGTTTAGCTAAGGCCGGCGTCAGTATTCGAAGGGTCAAACCCAACCAGATTCCCGCCCTATCCCTCTTTGATTCAGAAGGCATCTCAGATAGAGTAAGGGGAATAACCAATTTCTGCCCCTTGCGAAAAATAGAAAGTACCACCCGCTGGCCGACCCTGCCCTGAAGGACCTTCCGCTGCAACTCTCTTACCGAAGAAATAGAGTTTCCATCCACCGACAGGATTACATCTCCTCGTCTTATCCCGGCTTTTTCCGCTTCACTTCCCTGAGTCAAATCAGCCACCAGAACACCTTTTTCTCTGGAAGAAATGTGCAGATACTTGGCTAAACTGGGTGTAATATCCTGAAGATAGAGACCGGTCATCCAGGCCCAGACAACTTTGCCATACTTCTTTAAATCACTAATCACCTTAGTAGCTATATTAATAGGTATGGCAAAGCCGATCCCCTCTGCCTGGACATCAATAGCCGTATTGACTCCAATCACCTCACCATTGATATTCACCAGTGGTCCACCTGAATTACCAGGATTAATAGAGGCATCAGTTTGAATAAAATCTGCCAGAGGAGCGATCCCGATGGATCTACCTTTTCCACTTATTACACCTACTGTTACCGTATGATCCAGTCCGAAGGGATTCCCCACGGCTATCGCCCAACTGCCAACCTTAACCTTGTTTGAATCACCTATTTTGACCGTAGGAAAATCACCTTTTCCTTCCACCTTAAGCACGGCTAAATCTGTCTTAGGATCAGTTCCCACCACGCGAGCCATAAGTCTTCGTCCATTAAAAAAAGTTACCGCTGCTTCAGTGGCCCCTTTCACTAAATGATGATTGGTGATAATATATCCTTCCGGGTCGATGATAAAACCGGAACCTAAAGCGGTTAGTTCTTCCGGTATTTGTCCCGGAAAATGGTGCTCAAAGAAGTCATCGAGCGGGGTGAGGGAATTTTCAGATATATCTTCCTGCTTTCCAAAACTGATATTAACTACGGCTGGTTTAAGTGTTTCAGCCACTTGTTCAAAGGCATCTTCCAGAGAAAGGAGGGTATCAGTGGGGCTTAGTCCAACTGGTCTTAAAAAGATATACCCCCTCTTTTCCGTTAAACGGGTTAATGAGGCAGGTGGAGAAAATATAAGTCCCCCTATTCCTATCATCAGCCCGATAAGAAGGCTATAAATTATAATCTTTGTTTTCATGATCGGTGTGTGGTGGCCTGACCAGGCCTTGATCATCGTTTTGGCCATTTATTGAATCGTTAATCTCGAATTGCGAATCTATTTTTGTAACCGTTCAGCCACAAAGCCACTAAGCCACGAAGAGAATGATAGAATAGCACACGGATGACACAGATTTTGGCGGATTCTCACGGATTTTTTCTAAAAAATTTGTAACCGTTCAGCACATGATGCTGGATGCTCGATGCTCGATGCTCAATCCTCGATGCTCGATCTTTGATGCTGGTAAAGGATTCAGTATCCAGGATCGAGCATCCAGAATCGAGCATCCAGGATCGAGGATCGAGGTTGTGTCTTTGTGCCTTAAGAGCTGAATAGTTACAAAAATTTCCCCTCAACTTTCATTACCCCCTGAACGGTTACCTATTTTTTAATTCGCAATTCGCGATTCGATAAATGGCCGACTGATCAAGGCCAGCCGCCTATACAAAAAACTTATCGCCTCCCGGAATGTCCCCTCGACGATAAGTTTATCCTTCCTCATTCTCTTTTTGTAACTACTCAGCCTGGCAAAAAGAGAAACACAGGTTTCACTCCTTCTCTCAGATTCCGCAGATTTTTTCGAGGGTTCCAATATCCAAAATTCATCAGAAATTTCAATGGTGTTTCCCCCGTCTATCTATTAAAATAATCTGTCTAATCAGCAAAAATCTGCGAAATCTCTGTTCCTTTTGGTGGCGGTTCTGCTGCCTTGTGACTGAGTAGTTTTACTCTCTTTTTTTGTGAAGACAAAAGAGAAACCATCTACCAAAGTAAATGAGCGGCTGTCTCTCCTTGTCTACATAAAGAATTATTGGGATGGTTCACTTTTGTTCACTAGTATCTTTATCTTTACTTTATCTGAGGTTACCTTACCACTAAATACATTGGTAAAGTTGTATCTCTTTAAAGCTTCCTGTTTCCAACTCGTTTTTCCCTCATAAACCGCTTCAATTATATATTCTCCTCCCCCTTCAAGGATAACGGCTGAATTTGGGACGGTTCATAACCGTCCAATTTTCTGTGAAACCTTGCGGTTAGTTCATTATCGTAGAACATAGGGTAGAGTAGAGAACTGGCGAGTTACCCTCTCCAATAGCCTTAGGTGTCCTGCAATCTGTTTGCTCCCCGTTTCCAGGGAGTGCCTTAGGTACAGGCCGCCATCCACCGTAGTACT